>JAGLSL010000066.1 GCA_023135785.1 bacterium | reverse complement strand
TATATATTTCCCATCCTACTCACTTTTTCTTTTTTCGTATCGCGTCCCTCATCCTTCGTCCCTCGTATAATCTGTGCGTCATTATAGCCCTATTATCTGATTCATTTCAAATATCGGCAAAAGAATAGATACAGCAATAATACCAACTATAAGACCCATAGTGATTATAACCAGGGGCTCAAGAAGAGTCGTGAATTTATTTAAAGCCATTGTCACTTCTTCTTCATAACTATTTGATATGTCGTCCAGCATATGTTCTAAATTTCCGCTTTTCTCCCCTACTTCAACCATGTGCAAAAAAAGCGGCGGAAAAACACCGCTTCTTCTTAAAGCTTTACTCATGCTGTCTCCGCGGGATATGTCTTCTTTTGCCTGATATATCGCCTCCGACATAACTTCGTTTCTAACCGCGTCCTTTGCCAACTCCAGCGACGTAATAATCGTAACTCCGCCTTTGCGAAGAGTGGATACAGTTCTTGCAAAGTTTGCAACAAGCGATTTCCTCATAATTTCTCCTATGATGGGAATTTTTAATTTTAAGTTGTCAATTTTTTTTCTTGTTTTTTTTATGTGAAGCAACCATACAAACAGCACAATTAAAATAACTACTGCGCTTAAAACTATAATCCAATAATCTTTTAAAAAATTAGATACATTTATTAAACCCAAGGTAAGGGGAGGCAAAGTTCTATTCATCTGTTCAAATAATCCCGAAAGAGTGGGAACCACGACTATCATAAGAAAAATAAGAACTCCCATGCTGACAAAACCAATCACCACAGGATAGATTAAAGCGTTTCTAACTTTATTGCGCAAGTTAATACTTTCCCTCATCAGCGCGGAAATTCTAAGAAGAATTTCCGCTAAACTTCCGGTTTCTTCTCCGCTTTTTACCATGTTTATATAAATAGGCGAGAAAACTCTACTAAATAAAGAAAGAGATTCTGCAAACGATTTGCCTTCCTTAACAGACTCCGCCAAACCCAATACTACTCTTCTTAAATGATGTGAACCCATCTGTTCGGCTATAGCGTTCAAGCTGGATAAAAGCGGGAGCCCACCTTTTATCAAACTGGCAAGCTGATGTGAAAACAATGCAATGTCTTCATTGCTTGTCCTTCTAAAAGACAGGGAATTTCGACCGGAAGAGGATTGAGTAACAGTACCCACCTCAACGGGAAAAAGAGATTGTTCCCGTAATCTATCTCTTGCTTCTTCTAAAGAAGAAGCATCTATTATTCCTTTAATTGCCCTGCCGCTCTTATTTAAAGCCTTGTATTCAAATACAGCCATGTTTTTTCAGATGACAGATTAACGATAGACGACGGACGACCATTCCCCCGACATAACGTCGGGGTCACTAGGACGATAAAAAACTTTCTTCTTCATCCCTCATCCTTCGTCCTTCGTCCCTCATTTTTTTTCATTCCATTATTTCCTGCGTTTCGCTTAAAACCTCAGATAGAGTCGTAACGCCTTCATAAACTTTTTTTATCCCATCGCCTCTTAAAGTCCTCATGCCATGCTTTTTAGCTTCATTTCTGATAGCTCGAGACGTTTTTTTCTCCATTATCATCTTCTCAATCTCTTCTTTAATAAGCAAGATTTCAAATATAGCTATTCGTCCGGAATATCCCTCATGACAATAAGTGCACCCTTTGCCTTTGAACAATTTCTTGGGAAGTTCTTCTTTTTTTATGCCGAGTTTTTCAAATTCCATAATTTCGTCTTTCTGTTCCAATTTGTATTCTGTCTTGCAGTGAGAACATATTTTTCTAATTAACCTTTGCGCTATTATCGCTCTCACCGATGATGTGAGAAGATACGGTTCTACGCCTATATCGATAAGCCTTGTAATGGCTCCGGCAGTATCATTGGTATGAATAGTAGAAAAAACCAAGTGACCCGTAAGAGAAGCTCTTACTGCAATATCAACGGTGTCCAAATCTCTCATTTCGCCTACCATTATAATATCGGGGTCATGACGCAGTATTGAACGCAGACCGTTTGCAAATGTAAGATTTATTTCGGGTTTAACCTGAATTTGAGCAATGCCGGGCAACTGATATTCTATCGGGTCTTCAACCGTTACTATATTTTTATCGGGAGAATTTATTTTTGAAAGCGCGGCATAAAGAGTAGTTGTTTTTCCTGAACCCGTAGGTCCGGTAACCAAAATAATACCGTTGGAAAGATGAATCAAACTATCAACGGTTTTGAACATTTGTTCATCAAATCCCAGTTCTCCCAAATCAAAAAGACTTCCCCTGTCAAGCAACCTCAAAACAACCCTCTCGCCTCCTGCAACAGGAATTACGGATACTCGTATATCAACCTCTTTTTCTCCGGATTTTATGTCAAACCTGCCATCCTGTGGCAATCTTCTTTCTGCAATATTCAAACTTGCCATAACCTTAACCCTTGAAACAATCGCTGAATGATAGGATTTGGGTGGAGTCAATGCGTCATATAAAATGCCATCTATGCGATATCTTATTCTCAGTTTTCCGGGCAGGGGTTCTATGTGTATATCGCTTGCTCTTTTTTCAATTGCCTGGAAAATCACTAAATTTACGAATTTAATTACCGGTGCTTTATTTGCAAGGTCTAATAAGTCTTCGGCTTTTTCGTCTCTTGTAAACGCAGAAAGGTCTTCTTTCATTTCCTTCATAACATCTTCCGTAGAACCCGACTGCGGTCTGTATAATTTATCTAAATTGCCAAAAATTTCTTTTTCGCAGGCAAGCACAAGTTTAATTTTATATCCGGTAACACCGGCAAATTCTCCTGTGGAAGGTAAATTTAACGGGTCTGAAGTTGCCAGGGTAAGAGTATCTTGATTTTTTTTTACGGGGAGTAATTTATAGTTTTTAAGAATTTTTAACGGGATGGATTTAAGAACAGACTCCTCAATTTTATCTATGGAAAGTTCAGAAATAAATGGAATGGACAATATTTTACTTAAGAATTGCAAAAGTGTTTCTTCAGTTATATGTCCTTCTTTGAGGAGAACTTTATCAAGGCGCTCGTTTCGCTCTTTTGAGAGTTTTAGAAATTTCTTTAAATCGTCTTCATTGACAAGGTTTTCTTTAAGAAGTAGCTGGCTGATATTAAAATCCATTTTACCCCACTCGCCACATTAGAAAAAAATTCTCTGACGTGGTAAAAGATAGCTCCGACGATACGTCAGAGCTTAAATTATACTTAATATGGGAACACTCTTTATCTTTGTTTCTACAAAATTGATGTAAAACATAAAAAGTTTTTAATCCCCGCCTGCTGCGAAGCGGGCAGGTCTAACGGGGATCACTTAACTATTTCCTCTATCTTGAATTTATCCTGGAGTTCTTTTTTCTGTTGTGTTAATTCTTCTATTTTTGCTTTCTCTCTTATGATATAAGGGGTTATAAATATAAGAAGGTTTCTTCTCTCAATTTTTTTCTCGGTTCTTCTAAATAATGCGCCTAAAATCCATATATCTCCCAATAACGGAACTTTATACAGCACTTCAGTGCTATCGTCCCTTATAAGTCCTCCGATAACAATCGTAGAACCGTCATCTACCGACACGCTTGTTTTCGCTTCTCGTATCGTCGTTGTAGGCAGTTCTGTTCCGGTTGCTGTGGGAACAAGTTTCGTAACTTTCTGATATATATCAAGTTTAAGGTTATTTTCCGTTCCTATATAAGGAGTTATCGTTAATTCTATCCCTACATCTTTATATCCATAACTATTTACAACGGTATCCTGCTCGGTTATACGGGAAGAAGTCAGATAAGGAATATTCTCGCCGACCAATATTTTTGCTTCTTTATTATCCAGAGTAAGTATCTGCGGAGTGGAAAGAATATCAAATCCGGTTTTTTTACTATACGCTTGTATAATCATCCCCACATTAGGTATTCCCGAAGTTGTTCCCTTCATAGCTCCTATGATAAGACCGGAGAAAGTTACAGCTTTTTCATAAAGAGACCCTGCGCCATATTTCGCGCCCCCAAACCCTCTGTATTCCCCCTCTACCGGATTATCTACTGTACCCCATTCAACACCTAAATCTGTCATCATATCCATAGACACATCAGCAATCAATGCTTCTAAGAAAACTTGAGGTCTTACAGAATCAAGCTGGTCTATCACTTCTTTTATATTGCTATAATCCTCAGGGTCTGCGGTAACAATTAAAGAACGAGTGGAAACATCGGCGCTGATACTGATAGGTTTGGCTCCTTTTTGGGCTGCATCCTTTCCTAAAGGCATACCCGATAGAATTTTAGCCAATTCTTCTGCGTCAGCGTATTTTAATTTATAAATATGTATGGTCTCTCTTCCTGGAGGAGGCAAAATATCCAATTGTTCAATAAGCTCTCTTACTCTTAAAGTATCATCTTGATTGGCTACTAAAATAATAGAATTTATACGTTCATCGGGAATAAGAGTAATTCCCCCTCTAATAGACGCAGAGGTTCTAGACACAGCGCCTCTTGTAGGTCTTGCGTTAGTAATTGGCTTTCTGCCGGCGCTTTCTACAGCACTGCTAACTTTTTCGGAAATCGTTTGCGCAGAAGCATATTTTAAAGAAATTATAGACGTCTCTAACTTTGCGCCTTCAATGTCAAAAGTATTTATAATCGTCAAAAGTTTATGTATATTGGAAGATGTATCCGTGACAATCAAAGTATTCGTAGGCTGGTAGGAAGTTAAATGCCCCTGTCCAGAAATAAGCGGTGTAAGTATAGCAATAATCTGCTGGCTATCCGCATACTCTAAAGGAATAAGATGCGTAATCATCTTATCTTCCATCGGCATTTCTGAAATTTCCTTGCCAATACTTGTCGGCAGGGAAGATTGCCTGGCTGTTGCCATAGGCACTATTTTCGTAACTCTGCCGGCAGGGATAGCTGTGAAGCCCCTCACCTCAAGTACAGACAAAAAGACTGCATATACTTCTTCCACCGGTATTTGAGTCGGGGAGATAATAGTTACCTTTCCTCTAACTCTATCGTCGAGAAGAAAATTCTTTCCTGTCACTTTCGAAACAAAATTCGTAACTATTCTTAAATCAACACTCTCAAAATTTATAGAGATAAGTTCTTTCGCGTCTGCTCCCGGTAAAGGAGAAGTTGCAGGCGCGCAGTTAACATTCAAAAACATTATAAAAAATAAAACCGCGCAAATAATTGATTTAAATCGCATTTTTTTAATTTGCATAATCATAAATTTATTATTTTATTTCATAAGTTAAAGTTTCCGTTGAATCGCCTCTGTCAACATCCAATTGAATTGAGTTAGACCTTTCTAAATTTCTGTAAAACTCAAAGATCTTTTTGGGGCTATCTATCGTTTCGCCGTTTATTTTCTTAACAACATCGCCTTTCTTTATTCCCATTTCCAAAGCTATGCTTCCTTCGTCAATGTCGTCAATCCTAAAACCTTCCATCTTACCCGCAGAAAAATTAGGCTTAATTTTCAAACCTGACATAATCTGCGAAACATTTTTTGTTGCCTGAAGAATATCTTCTCTGCTTAAAATCCACTTATTAGGGGAAGGATTTTCTAAGCTGGGAAAATCAGGCGACGGCAAACCGGCAGTAACAACAGTCCTATCATTTGTTTTGGTTTCCTCTCCGTTTTCGTTGATATACAAAACTATTTTTTCAGCGCCTCTTACTAATACCACGCTGTCAACCATAATCTCATTAACTTCCATATCCTGTATTTTATCACCTTTTTGATAAAGGCCATCTTTTCGCTTGCTTTTATCTTCTATTATACAGAATGTAAATTCCGAAGAACCCACTACCGTCCCTTTTAATTTAAAAGACGAAACTTTGGAAGAAGTAGTTATAGGTTTAGAAATTTCACTAATATTAAATAAATTTCTTTTATAAATTACCGCGTAATCACTAAGATTTTTTTCAGACTTTGCGAGAGATTGAGATTCAGGAGAAATCGGCAAAACAGCAGCTTCTGCCTTTTCTTTTCCATAAGAACGTAGGAATAAAAAAATATTAAATGATAGGTATACCACTATGACGCAGAGAAAAATATTTAAATATTTAATCCATCCTCTTCTCATAACTTCTCTATTATACTACCGGCTTGTATTCTTGCCCAATGGTCTGCTTTTAAAATATTTTGCAATTCTTGTTCAAGATTGGGGCTGTGTCTTTTCGTAACAGATTCACAGACCTGCCAAATTTGCGGGAATGATATTTTGTCTTTCAAAAACGCCTCTACAGCCACTTCATTGGAAGCATTAAGAACAGCAGGCATTGTTCCCCCAATCCTGCCTGCCGAACAAGCAAGCCTTAGGGCAGGGAATTTTTTCTCATCCGGCTTTGAAAAAGTAAGTTCGGAAATTTCATTTAAATCAATCGGCTTAAATTGACCCGGGGTTTTATCGGGATATGTCAAAATATGTTTAATAGTAATTCTCATGTCGGGTTCGGATAACACAGCCAATGTCGTCCCGTCAACAAATTCCACTAAAGAATGCACCACGGATTGCGGATGAATTATCACATCAATTTCATCCCAATCCAAATCAAAGAACCACTTCGCTGAAATAACTTCAAAACCTTTGTTCATCAACGTAGCCGAATCTACGGAGATTTTAGCTCCCATATCCCAAGTAGGATGTATAAGCGCATCTTTTGCTTTAATAGACGAAAACTTATTCTCGTCATAATTATAAAAGGGGCCTCCTGAAGCCGTTAAAATAACTTTATGTATTGTCTCTTTTTTTTCTTTGTCTATGCTTTGGAATATAGAACAATGCTCACTGTCCAAAGGAAATATCTTGATATTTCTTTCTTTTGCCTTTGCCATAACCTCTTTACCGGCAATTACCAAAACCTCTTTATTGGCAAGGGCTATATCGTTTCCGGTTTTTATTGCTTCAAATGTAGGCAACATCCCCGCAGAACCCACAAGCGCAATTACAATCAAATCAACTTTTTTACCTGCAAGTTTCGTAACAGCTTCGCTTCCGATAAAAATTTCTTCCAGAGAACCTTTAAAATTTTTTTTGAATTGTTCGCCTTTTGCATCATCGGCAATAGCAACCCATTTTGGATGGAATTTTTCGACTTGTTCTGTTAAGAGTTCTATATTATTTTGGGCGCTCAAACCGACAACTTTGAATTGTCCGTTTAACTGAGATACCACTTCCAGCGTGTTTTTTCCTATTGAGCCTGTAGAGCCAAGAATGGTAATTTCTTTCATAATATTTTTATTTCGCCTTATCAGCGAAGCGAAAAGACATGACTACCAACTTTGATATAACGGCAAACTAATCAAAATAAGCAGTAAGAATGTTAAATGTTTACGAGGTAATAACGCTTACAGTTTTTTGCTTCTTTCCGGTATACTCGACAGCTCCCGCCACCATAGCGAAAATAGTATGGTCAGAACCCAATCCCACATTTTTCCCCGGTTTAATCTTTGTCCCTCTTTGCCTTACAATAATACTTCCCGCTTTAACCTTTTCACCGCCAAACTTCTTAATTCCAAGCCTTTTGGCATTAGAATCTCTACCCTGATTATTTGATGCACCTCCGGCTTTTTGTGCCATATTGATAACCTCCTTATAAATACATAATTGAGGGGGTGATTATAATCCAAAGAAGACTCTTAAGCAAGCATATAGCTATTAAACGGCAACAGTCCTTTTCTCTTTTTTATAAGAATCTTTTAACCAAAAAAGAGGAATAATAGAAGCTGAAGTCAACATCCCGCTCAAAATAAAAGGATAATTTATAGAAAATTTACTCACAACTCCCGCAATCAAAGGCCCGAATATCCATCCCAGCCCCTGCCAGGAAAGAACCATCCCCACATCAAGCCCGCGCTTGCCTTCCCTTGCATAATGCTGAATCAAGGTATTACGAGCAGGTACCCATAGGCTCGCACCAAATAAATCATGCATAAGCCATAAAACAGCCGCCATCATAAAACCTGCCGGCACTACAGTAAGGGCCGTAAACACCCCCTGAATAAACAAAAAAATAATAACGGTTATCTTAAGATTCCACTTAACCACCTTTCCTGCTAAAATCATAGGAAGCCCAAAGCTTAACCTGTGCAAAGCTAAAACAACAGCAACCAAAGCGGGTGATATAGAAAACTTGTGCAGAAAAAATAAAGGCGCCATAAAAGCATGGCTCATACTGACTCCTACTCCCAAAATAAATCCGGACACAGCCATAAGAAATAATGGCTTAGACAACCGATGCCTAAAAGGTGAAGACCAGTAAAAAGAATCCGTTGTTAAAGAACTATCGCCGATTGCGACACTTTGATTTCTAATCGGAACAGGTTTTTCCTTAAATTTAAACAGAAATAATATGCCAACAAAAACTAAAACTACTCCGGGGATAATAAAAGAATATTTATAGCCAATTTTTAATAATAAAAACCCTCCTAAAAGAGTGCCTATACCCTGGAAGGTAATATCGGCCCCTCCTATCCAAGCAAACAAATGCCTAAAAGAATCCTTCCATTTTTCAAAAATCAATAACTGCTGCAACGTCTCCTTAATAGCTCTTGCAATTTCCCTCAACGACCGCAATACCACTTGAGATGCAATGTTAGAAAGAAAAGGAGTTAATAAAGTAGACAAACCGCAGAGTAACAAAGAAAAAGAAAAAACGTGTTTCCTGCCAACCAAATCAGAAATATGCCCTGCGTAAACTCTAACAAAGAAAAGGAATATTGCAGAAAACGAAAAGATAATACCCATACTGCCGTATGACATCCCCATATCGTCTAAGAAAAGCGGCAGGAGCAAATCGTATAGCCCGACACTCAACCCAAAAACCGCGCTTACAATAATCAATAAAAACATAGAGGGAAGTTTACATTAAGAGAGGGAGATTGTAAATAATCGGTTAACAAGGGTTAAAAACGCCCGCCACTAAAGATTGGCGGACAGGGTTACAAAATATTTTAAATTTGTCTTTCATGCAACCCTGTCCCGATAGAATGTCGGGACATTATTAACTGTTATTAACCTATATTAACTTTTATTAACTGTCTTTTAGTGACTTGCAGAGAGAGAAAGGATGTATATTAAATTTGCCCGCCGTAGGTTGTGGCAGATGTAAAGATTTAGGAACTTCACCCTTCTTTTTCAAGGATATTCTTTATTTCATCTTTCAATACACGGATGTCTTTAGTGGCAGTATCCCAAACAGCTTCTAAATCCACTCCAAAATAATCATGTATTAATTTATCTCTCATTCCTGCCATCTCTTTCCATGGAAGAACTTTGTATTTTTGTCTTAATTCTTCAGACAACCGTCTGGTAGCTTCACCTATTATTTCAAACTGTCTTATAACCGCATTCTGAATAATACGAGTAGCTAAAAATTTTTCGTGATTTACATTCTCAATGTATTCTTCAATCTCAGAAATAGCATCCAATATATGTTTCAAATATACAAGTTCATCCCTTTTCATCCGTATATCACCCTCGCCTCATTTTTAATTCTGTCAATCAGATAGGGACTTATTGCTCCTTCGGTCAATAAATCCACCTTTATATTCAATGTTTCAGATAGTTTCATCTCTATGCCCACAAGGTCAAGAAGACTCTTTCTATCCAAGAATTCCACGAGAATATCCAAGTCACTGTGAAGGTTTTCTTCTCCCCTTGCATATGAACCAAAGACTGCTACTTTCTTCGCCCCATAGTTCTTTAGAATTGTAGTTACTTTCTCGAATATTTTTTCATTTCTCATTGCAGTAAAAGGTAACACAAGAGCGGTTTAATTGTCAATTGCGTGATAGAGAGATTGCTTCGTCGTAAACTCTCCGAAGAGTCCGTATACTCCGTCCTTTCGGAGTCATCGGACCTCGCAATGACAGATTAAGAGTGTCATTGCGAGCGAACATAGTGAGCGTGGCAATCTAATTCGGTCATCGTTAAAAATCGTTTTAGGTAGTAACGATAACTATTTACGATAACCGTCTTTTTCTTTTGCGATTAGTTAGTGCGGAGAGAAGAAGTAGTATTGAGGAGTGACTTAAAAAATATGTTATTTTTCTAAATTTTCAATATCGGCTAAATCTTGAAATCTGCTGCTTGCCTTTCTTTAGATCAAGAACTGTAATAGTTTTCTGCATTCTTGTGGTAGATGGGTCATAATTGAATATAATTTGTCTTAATTGTTCCACTGCCGCAATTCTTTCAAGGTAGGTCTTTTTTCGCCAGTAATTGGGGCATTTATCATGCAAAGAAGTTATCTCTAAAACCTTTTTATCCACGCGATATTATACCATATTCATTAGGCACATAAACTACTCGGTTATCGGTTTTAGGTTTTCGCAGTAACCCCGAGAAACCTGCCCTCTGCAATTTGAAAAATTGCGAGGACTAAAGT
>JAGLSL010000065.1 GCA_023135785.1 bacterium | reverse complement strand
TAAAGCACTTGCAAAAATAGACGACAATAACAACATTTTCCACTACCTCCTTATTAGTTAATTAAAAATTAAAGATACTAAACTGAAATAAATAGAAATACCTTGAGATATATCGAAATAAATTGTTTTTACTACATATCTCTACCATATTTCCACATATTTCTATGTGTCTTTAACTAAATCTTTTTCTTTTTTCTTATGTTAAAATTAAGCATTGCTTTATCAATGCCCTCATCCACAAATGCAAATATCGCATTTATGGACATATCTATTGTATCTTTTATAATTTCTCTTTCTGAAACTGAAAATTCACTTAAGACATAATCTTTCAAATCTTTTCGGTCTCTTCCGATGCCTATTCTCATTCTTGGAAAATCAGAGTTGCCAAGTTTTTGAATAATAGATTCTACTCCTCTATGTCCGGCAGAACTACCGCCTTTTTTTATTTTCAAAACTCCCAAAGGCAAATCTGCATCATCATGAATAATAAGCATCTCGTTGGTTCCCGTCCCAAAATTACTTACCATTTTTTTGAGAGCTTCACCTGACAAATTTACAAATTTTCTTGGTTTCGCGATTGTTACGGGATTGTCCCTAACAGTTGTTTCAACCCAAAAATAATCCTGTTTTCTTTTAAACTGCGCAGACAACTTTTTACTTAAAGCATCCACAACCAAAAAACCTATATTATGTCTTGTATATTTATATTCTCTGCCTGGATTTCCCAGCCCGACTATCAGATGCATTTAAAGACCCTCACACCAATTGGCATAGTTTTAATATTTACAATCACACCAGAAAGCCCCACATTATCCAATTGGGTTTGCCTGCCCGTCCGCCTGCCTCTGGCGGGCAAGCAAGCCCTCGGCTTCGCCGAGAGGCGAGCAGGCGGGAAGGAATAAATGTTAAAATTGGCTTGGGGATTTATTTTCCCTTCTTCTCTTCTTCTTTTCCTGCTTCTTCCTTCTTTGCTTCTTCTGCGGTTCCGGCTTCTTCCTTCTTTGCTTCTTCCACGGTTTCGGCTTCTACCTTACCCTTTTCGCCTATTACTTCCGGCTCTTCATCTGTCTTTATTGTTTCCTCGTCAACTTCTATCTTTCTTGGAGGAAGAATAGAAAGAACATTTCTTTCCATATCGGTAATCATCTCCACACCTGAGGATACAGGCAAGTCTTTAACATGTATACCATCATGAATTTTAAAAGTAGAAATATCTATCTCTATACGTTCCGGCATATCCGCAGGTAAACATTCGACTTGCACTGTTCGCAGTGCATGGTCTAACATACCGCCCGCTTTAACTCCTTCAGACTCGCCTTTTAATATAATACGAACTTCGGAAATTATTTTCTTTGTCAAAGAAACACGCTGGAAATCCAAATGGAGAATATCTTCGTTAACAGGATCAAGTTGTGTATCTTTTATAATAACAAGCTGTTCGGATATTCCTTTTTCACCTTTAATTTTTAAATTTGTCAGCACATTGCCTTCGCCTATTGCGTGTAAAAAATGAACAAGAATTTTTTTATCTATTTTTACGGAAAGACCTTTGCTGTTATCCCCATAAACTATAGCCGGAACAAAACCGGCTTTTCTTAATCTTCCTACTTTGCCTTTACCTGTTTCTTTTCTTTCTTGAACATCAAGGTCAACTTTCTTCATGAATATTACCCCCCATTAGATATATTTCTTGTATCCCTACAATCAAGTGTTAAACAAATAGAGAACTTACAGAACTCTCGTTATGTATTCTTTTTATAGCTTCGCCTAATAAAGGCGCTATAGAAAGAACTTGAAGCTTACTATATTCGCTTTCCTTGTTTTGAGGAATGGTATTTGTAACAATAATTTCTTTCAAAACCGACTTCTGTAAATTATTCAGCGCATCTTTAGAAAAAACACCGTGCGTGCTACAAACATATACGTCCTTAGCTCCGCTTTTTTTAATAGCTTCTGCGGCTTGAATAATCGTTCCGCCGGTGTCTATCATATCATCAACTATAACTACATTCCTGCCTTCAATATCGCCCACGATGTGCATTAATTCCGCCACATTTCTTTCGGGTCTTCTTTTATCTATGATAGCCAAAGAAGCTTCCAATCTTTTTGCAAAAGCTCTTGCTCTTTCCACACCACCTGTGTCGGGAGACAAAATAGTCAAATCCGACAACCGTTTTCTTTTTATATAATCTATCATTAAGGGAGCCGCAAAAAGATGGTCTACCGGAATATCAAAAAACCCTTGAATTTGTCCAACATGCAAGTCTATAACAAGCACCCTGCTTGCGCCTGCCACCGTCAAAATATTAGCTATCACTTTAGCCGAAATAGGAACGCGTGGTTCTGTTTTCCTGTCCTGTCTTGCATATCCGTAATAAGGAACAACCGCTGTTATTCTTCTGGCCGATGCCCTCTTCAAAGCATCTATTATGAACAAAAGCTCCATAATATTGTCATTGACGGGAGGACAAGTCGGCTGAATTACAAAAGCATCCGTCCCCCGCACATTTTCCAGTATCTTTAAAAATATCTCCCCATCCACGAAATTAGTTATTTCCATGGGGGATAGAGGTATATCAAGATACTGCGCTATTTCTTCGGCTAATTTCTTATTAGCATTACCGGAAAACAGTAACATCTCTGCGTCAGACATCTTCAGCTTCTCCTTTCATTACAAAACGGTTGGAATTATAGCATATATACAACCCCAGATAAAGTTTATAGGGGATGGACAGTATTCAGGCATACAATGTATCTGCTTGGGGCCATTTTCTCCATATCTATACCTTGCATCACCCGAGATTGGGTCAATCTTTTGTATTATATATAAACAAAGTAATTTGTAAACTGCTATTTGAATGTATTGTCAGTTTAGAAAAGGAAATTAAATAACAAGACTAAATCGTTTAAGAAACCCCGTGCCTTAGCACGGAGAAATTCAATAACCACCAGCTGTCCATCCAGAAAATGGGCAGTATTGAGGCATCAGCTGTATCCTCTTGGGACAATTTTGGGTATATAGACATTCTCCAGCCTTACAGCCCGATAGGGCACATGGAATAAGAATCACATGTCCATCTAAACATCCTGCAGTAGAATTATCAATATGACGCGGCTCAACCACATCTTCCCAACATAAAGTTGGGTCATTGATTGTGTAAGTCGACCCAAAACACCCACTTGGCACCTTTCCCGTGTTCTCTTCAGCATAGACCACTGTTTGGCTCGGCCCCGGAAACGTTGTAATTTTCCGCGTTCTGCTCGGTGTTATTTCGTCGCTGGAGATAAAGGTCATCATACCGTTGCCGTCAAGTCCACCTGCGCTATTTGCTTGGTTATATGGCACAAAGTATCCGGGCATGCTCACAGTATAGTCAATCGCCCGTGGATATCCAGCCTGAGTATTTGGATATAGAGCTTGGGCACTTGGACATTTCCAATAGTCGAGGTTAGTCAGATAACCACCTGTATAAAGATAACCTCCTTTGACATCACTTTCGCTTGCATTACCCGAGCTAATGCCAGATGGTCCCGGCAGATATTGATCATTATCGTTCGCATAGATGATGTTAATAAGCATTATCTGATGCAGGTTGTTTGTACATCTTGTTCTCACCGTAATCTCACGCGCCCTGCCCAATGCAGGAAGAAGCACCGCAGCCAAAATTCCGATAATTGCTACTACTACAAGAAGCTCTATCAGAGTGAACCCCTCATTCTTCATTGAAGATTTAAGTTTGTTCTTCATAATCCCACCTATCCTTCTACTTATTAAGACAATTTTCCCATTAAATCCTTTGACCTCGTTAAAGATAAGTCGCCAAATGGCGACCGTGAACCACACTTAACCTTTGAATATTTTCCCTTATTATTTTCTTAAGTACTGAGATAATTCGTAGCATCTCCTTTTTAATCTCTAACGGGGTTGACCTACCCCAACGTTACATCGGAGTTCCTAACAGATTTTGAATATTTTCTATACGGTTTAACTTATTATCCAAAGATAGCTATCTCTATATTCTTTTTGGCGCTTTCCATCCATTTCCTATATACTTCGCTTACTTTAGAATCGTAAAGTTTTTTTCTAATCAAATCCTTTACTTCTAAAATTGGCGCATATTGAGAAAGTCTTTTGGCTTCCAGTTTTATGATGTGATAACCTGCGGAAGTAAGGATTGGTTTTGTGAATTCGCCTACTTTGAGTTCCAAAAGAGCTTTTCTAATCTGTGGTTGGAGTTGTTCAATATAGACAAAACCTAAATCTCCTCCACCGGAAGCATTGGGCTCTTCGGAATACGATTTTGCAAGTGAAGAAAAACCTTCTCCTGATTTTAGTTTTTGAAAAACTTCTTCTATTGTTTTTCCTGCCTCATTATTACTCTCATCTTTAATCAAAATCTGCGAAATTTTTACCTGTTCCGGCATTAAAAACGCAGGTTTGTTCTCCTCGTAGAAGTTCGTGATTTCTTCTTCTGTAATTCTAATATCTCTGAAAACATTCAATCTGATGAATTTACCGATTTTTATTCTCGATTTTGTTTTTTCTTTAAATTCGGCAAGTGTAAGTCCTTCTTTTTTTAACCCAGCGTAAAATTCATCGGGCGTAGAAAATTCTTTTTTGAATTCCTCAATATTTTTTTCAATTTCCTCTTCCGTAACTTTAACCTTTTCCTTTTCCGCGTTTATTAGCAGAATTTTCTCCTCTATTATTTCGTTTAATATACTTTCTCTTGCCTGCTTTAATCGGTTTTCGAGATCGTCTCCACTATAAACCTTTTGATAATGCTCTATAACAATCGCCAATTTTTCTTTTAGTTCGGAGTATGTAATTATTTCCTTGTCTACCGTAGCGACAATATAATCAATAATTGCCGCAGAACCATTAAGAACAAACACGATTTGAAACAGTATTATAAGAAACAATAGTTTTAAAGTTTTCATTGCTGGTATTCTAATCTATCGAGTAAATTCTTGCAAACTCCGATTTTGTTGGAACAGTTAACTTAGCTATTAAAGAGTTGTCAATGCAAACCACAGAAATTAGTTACAAAAATGCTTTCTTTCCTATATCTTTCCTGTAACACATATTTTCAAAACTGATGTAGTTTACTGCATCATAAACATTATCAATAGCTTCTTTTATATCCATACCAAGCGCGCTTACACCAAGAACTCTTCCTCCGTCGGTAACTATATTTCCGCTGTCTGATTTTTTCGTCCCCGCGTGAAATACCATTATATTCTCAGAATCTTTGATTTTATCTAATACTTTAATTACTTTTCCTTTATGATAATTTAGGGGATAACCACCTGAAGCCAAAACAACGCATACACAAGATTCTTTTTTCCATTGGCAATCAACATCATCTAAGTTGCCATCAATCGTAGCCATAATAGGTTGAATAATATCCGACCCCATTCTAGGTAGAATTGCCTGTGTCTCCGGATCACCAAATCTTACATTGAATTCAAGCACTTTTATCTCACCTTCTTTTATCATAAGTCCAGCGTATAAAATTCCTTTATAAACAATACCTTCTTTTCTTAATCCGTCTATGGTCTTTTTTATAATGTCTCTCCTTATTATAGGTAAAAGATTTTCATTAACAATTGGCGCAGGCGAATATGCCCCCATTCCGCCGGTATTGGGACCTTTGTCATCGTCATATATTCTCTTGTGGTCCTGTGAAGTCGGCAATAATTTAATGTGTTCACCGTCCGTAAATGCAAGTATTGATGCTTCTTCGCCTTCCAGACATTCTTCAATTACAACTTTCTTGCCGGCATCCCCGAAGATTTTATCTTCCATTATTTTTTTAACCGCATCAACGGCTTCGCCCTGCGTTTTGCAGACAATAACTCCTTTTCCGGCTGCTAATCCATCAGCTTTTACAACGAGCGGCATTTCTTTTGATTTCATGTAAGAGATTGCTTCCTTTGAATCCTCAAAGACCCTAAATTCTGCAGTAGGAATTTGATACTTCTTCATCAGTTCTTTTGAAAAAACTTTACTTCCTTCAAGTTGTGACGCTTTCTTATTAGGTCCGAAGATTTTCAAACCCACTTTTTCAAATTCATCGACTATACCTTTTACAAGCGCAACTTCAGGACCTACCACGGTTAAATCTATGGCTTTACTTAAAGCAAAATTTTTAAGTCCATCTATGTCATCCGCTTTAATATCAACACACTCTGCTTGTTTTCCTATCCCCCCGTTTCCGGGCGCGCAATATATTTTTTGCACCAATAGACTTTGGGAAATTTTCCATACCAACGCGTGTTCTCTGCCGCCACTACCTATCACCAATATTTTCATATTTTATTATCCTTTATACTTCTTGTTTAGTAGAGATAATTCTACTAAAATACAGTATTCTTTTGCAAAGAGGGACTGAAATAATTTATAAAAGGAGATGATACGAAACCCCTTACCCATTCCCACCTCGGAGGTGGGAATAGGTAATAGTAATAGGAATGTGCACCAGAGATAAAAAGTGAGAAGGAAAAAGAGTTAATAACCAAACACCAAGAGACAAGAGACAAACAATCACCAATTATAAAACTGTTTGGAATTTGGAGATTGAAATTTGTTTGGTTATTGTAACTTGCATCTTGTTGTTTAGTTTAATTTGACATATTTGTTTATCCGCCTTACGGCGAGATAACCTTAGCCGTTTAGATTTGTAGGGTAAATCTGGGGAAGAAAGAGGGGGAAAATAATTTTTTATAAAATACGACAATGCGAAAATCTTATGAAGCACATGAGTACGAATATAGAAAAATGAAGTCCCATGGGATTAAATCCTGGTTCCGAAGAAACTCCCCTTGGTCAATCTCCCCTCCCGATAAACACTTTTTGGAAGATATCTTTATACAATCATGGGCGCCTAAAAAAGGACAGGCAATCGAACTTGGTTGCGGCACAGGAACAATCAGCAGATGGCTAACCAAAAAAGGATTCACAACCACAGGTATAGATATCAGCAAAACCGCAATCAAAATGGCAAAAGCCCAATCCCAAGGACTCAAGATAAAATACATAAACGACGACTTCTGCTCAATGGACACAAAACCTTTGGGTAAATACGACCTCTGTGTTGACGGACAATTCCTGCATTGCATTACTAACCGCCGGGATAGAAAAACCGTATTGCACAAAATCCGCCAAATTTTAAAGCCGAAAGGTATCTTTGTCCTTATGAGCATGTGCTCCCCTATCAACCGTCATAGTTTTGCAAATCTGTATAAGAACCAAAAAATCCTGGGGAGTGTAATTTATATTGAGGCAAAAAAATACGGCAAGTTTCAGGGTTTGAGAACAATACAAGGAAAGGAATATATTCCCACGCGATATATCGCGCATTGGAAAGATATCCTGTCCGAACTAAAAAAAGCCGGCTTTCCCCCGATGCTTTTTAGATACAACAACCACACAGCAAAAGACCCTACTGGTGCTCTTAATGTAGTAGCAATAAGAAAGTGAAAAAATGAAATACATAGTAGCAACGATTTCGTTTTTGTTTGTCTGGGTATGTATAATTATAAGTTATGTTTGTATTTATGATTTAATCATACTCCTTCTTTTCCCAATGCAAGGTTCAATACTTTTTATTGGTTTTGGCTGGCAGAGTTTTCCGGGGTGGATTTTGGGTATTTGGGCAGGTGTTCATTCGTGGAAAGTTTCATTACTTAAAGCAGATAAAAATAAGATAAAGAGACAAACTTGGCGGATTAACCTTAGCCGTTTAGATTTACGACCTGTCCCCCCGTTTAGTCTTGCCATTGTATCGGTGGCGGACTGAGGGGAAACAAAACAAGACTTGGGGACTTTGCCTATATTAACCGTTGTTAACCCTGTCTCGCCAATTTTTAGTGGCGGACTCTTATTAACCAATATTAACCTGTTTCATTCCTTCTCAATTGTTCCAGTCGGTCAAACTCTTGCCGTATCTGTTTAGCGGATACAGTATCGGGGGCGTATTTGAGGATTTTACGGTAGATTGTGACTGTTTTATACCAGTTACCTGACAAGCTTTGAGCCCGCGCTTCAATATACTGTTCCTGCGCTAATTTCGCTTTTCTTTTAGCAACAATCTCTTTATGTTCGCTTTCGGGGAATTCCTTGGAAAATTTATCTAACTGAGCAAGTCCCGTTAGAAGTAATCCCGAAGGGTTTCGGGATACCTCTTCTTTATCTTTTTTGGCTTTATCTTTGGTAGAGACTTTTATCGGAGCAGGTTCTTTTATTTCGGGAATAGTTTCTTTAAGACGCGTATTTACCTTAGCCTTTACCTCTACGGAAAAATCCAGAACCAATAATCTACCCAACAAAACAATATCTGTTGATTTGTCTATTATGGTGACGATTTCTTCTTTTGCCTTCCTACCCCACCCTGCCTGCTGCTTGCCCGCCAAAGGCGGGCGGGCGGGCAAGTGGTCATTTTTAGGATTTTTCATCAGGGTTATAAGTTCATTTAAGCTCTTATCGTATTCGTTTGCAGATATATATGCCTTTGCAAGAAAGTATCGCGCTTTGGGCACTAACGGGCTTTCGGGGAAAAATTCTATAAAGTTGGAATAATAGTCTAACGGCAGAACCGCGTCGAGTTGTCCGCTGCCTTCTGTTTGGCGAATTTTTTCTTCATACCATTTGTAAACTTCGTCTCTTTCTTTTTTTACGGATTCGAGTTTGGCTGTGACTTCTTTTTTCAATGATGTAGCAGGGTAATTTTTAAGAAGAGTTTCGTAATGTTTAATCAGATAATTCCAATTTGTCAGAAATTTGTTTTTTTTCCTTTCTTTCTCTTCTCTGTTTTTTATCAGTTCATAAAGAACCTTATCTGCCTGATTGCCTGAAGGGTATATATAGTATGCGTTTCTATACAGAAGAAGTGAGAGAACTTTTTTGTCTTTGGTTTCATATTTTTGCGCTTCTTGTACAAGATAGTCCTGAATAAAATTGCCTGCTTGCTTAGTTTTTTTTTTTATGAATATATCTTGCGAAAAGGTTATCGGGGATTCTTCGGCTTGATTTAATCTATCTAAAATATAGGGATGGGTCATAAGTAAACTTGAAAAAAGGTCGGGACGTTGTCTTTTCATAATGTCTATTTTTTCCAAAGCGGTTTTAGAGCCGGTGACGTCAAAACCTGCCTTTGCAAGGTATATTCTGCCCCAAAAATCCGCTTCTTTTTCAAACTTGCGTGAATATCCGCTTGCTATCATTGCGCCTGAAAGTGAATATGCCAAAGAACGCGCGGCAGATTCGGCTCTAATTTCATTTGCGTCTTTGGAAGGGGATATATGAGTCATAGCAAAGATTTCAAGACCGACCATAAGCACAGAGAGCAAGTCCACTGTCTTTTTTATTTTGAATATATGGTCACATTCGTTATGAGCAATTTCGTGGGCGAGAATAAAAGCAAGTTCCGAATCTTCCAATCCCAAATCCAAAAGTCCTGTTGTTACATATACAAACCCGCCGGGCAGGGCAAAGGCATTGGCATC
>JAGLSL010000064.1 GCA_023135785.1 bacterium | reverse complement strand
GGACTCGTCGGAGAGTCATCGGACCTTCGCAATGACAATTTCAACGAAATTGCTATACAAATTGAATTTGTTATGGCAAGGAACAGAATTCTTTCGCCTGTCATTGCGAATCGAAAATGAAGCAATCTATTTTTTAATCCAATCTATACAATATGATAAAATAACAACAATACGTAATTGGTAATTCTAAAAATTACTATTTACCCGAAGCACTCCCGTTGGAGTGCGTAGTCCCCCCTGTTATATTTCGATGAAATGTAGGGGGGAAGATTTGACTCTATAATTTTATTACTAATTACTATTTACGATAAAATGCGGTTTAAAAAACTACTCTCTATTTTTATAATTTTAATTGTTACAGTAGCCCATTCCCCTGCCGATGAATTTTTCCCCAAAGATAACTGGAAAGACCTGCCCAATCCGTTAGCAAGCCCCCAGGCTAAAGTCGGCGGAGAAATGGCTACTTTTGCCGGGCAATATCCTAATAGTCTGAATTATTATCTTGCCAGCAATATACTTACATCAGAAGTATTCAGTGCTATGTATGATTCCCTTCTTACGCTTCATCCCCTTACGGCTGAATATGAGCCGATGATTGCCAAGCAATGGAGTATTTCTGATGATAAAACAACTTTTACATTCTGGATAGATGAACGCGCAAGATGGAGTGATGGTGAGCCTATTACTGCATATGATGTGGAGTGGACATTCCAAGCCATAATGGATCCCAAAAATCTAACCGGCGTTTTTAAGATGTCTATGGAAAAATTCTTACCACCTGAAGTTGTAGATGAACACACAATAAGATTTACAACGAAAGAGGTGCACTGGAGAAATCTTTTAGCATTGGGAGGATTAAATATTCTTCCTAAACATATTTTTGAGAAGAAGGATTTCAATAAGATAAATTTCCAGTTCCCTGTAGTATCGGGGCTTTATAAACTCGGCGAAATTAATGAGGGGCTTTTTATTAAGATTGTGCGTAGAGATAACTGGTGGGCAAAATCAGAGCAACGTTTTCAGAACACAGGTAATTTTCAGACAATTGTTTTCAGATTTTTTGCAGAACGGGAGAATGCATTTGAAGCGTTTAAAAAAGGATTAATAGACATTTATCCTGTTTACACATCCCGCCTTTGGGTAAACGAAACAAAGGGTGAGAAATTTGAAAAGGAATGGATTGTAAAACAGAAGATATACAATTATGAGCCGGCGCCTTTTCAAGGATTTGCCATGAATATGAGAAGACCGCCGTTTGACGATATAAAGGTGCGAAAAGCGATGGCGTATCTGCTTGATAAGGAACAAATGAACCGAACTCTTATGTATAACCAATACACTATGCATTGTTCATATTTTGAAGACCTTTATTCAAAAGAAGCGCCCTGTAAAAATAAGGTTTTTAATTTTGACAAGGAAAAAGCAATGGCATTATTAAAAGAAGCGGGATGGCAGGTAAATCCACAAACCGGATTTTTGGAGAAGAACGGTAAACGTTTCAGTTTTAAATTTCTTAATCGCGATTCATCTACTGGAAAATTCATTAATATATATGCCGAAGACTTAAAAGACATAGGAATAGAATTGAAGATAGACCAGAAAGACTTTGCGACTTGGATGAAGGATATGGACGAATTCAATTTCGATATGACTTGGGCGGCTTGGGGTTCTGTCATATTCAAAGACCCTGAAAGCATGTGGGCATCAACAGAAGCTGATAGAAAGTCGGGGAACAATATCACCGGTTTTAAAGATAAGGTAGTTGATGTCTTCATAGAAAAACAAAAAACTATTTTTGATGTAGAAAAACGGCACGAAATATGCCGCCAAATTGATGCTATTGTTACAAGTCAGTGTCCTTATATATTAATCTGGCGTATTAATTATATCCGTCTGCTTTATTGGAATAAATTCGGCACACCTTCAACCGTTCTTTCAAAATACGGCAATGAAAATTCCGCCTATTGGTATTGGTGGTATGACGAGGATTCGGCTGAAGATTTAACCGATGCGATTCAAAAAGGCAGGTATCTGCCGGGTTGCAAAGCTTCTATTTTCTTTGACGAAGAATTTAAGGAATAACATTTATGGAAAGAATGGAGTATTTTATACGGCGTCTTTTATTAATAATCCCCACTTTTATAGGAATAACTATTATCTGTTTCGGACTCATTCAGTTTGTCCCGGGAGGTCCTGTTGAAGAAAAGATAATGCAGATGAGAGCTGCTACAAGCGGCGAAGGAGGAAAAGGAGCATCTGCAACAACGACTATAACTGCAGAATATCGCAAACAACTTGAAGCTCATTTTGGTTTTGATAAGCCATTTTATAAACGATATTTTAAATGGCTGATTACCGATAGAATCGGCTTAAAGATGGAATCATATAAGTTCCCCAATAAAACCGCCTTACAGCTTATACGCGAACGATTGCCCGTGTCTTTAATTTTCGGAATTACGGGTTTTTTACTAAGTTATTTGATATGTATTCCTCTGGGAATTGCCAAAGCGCTGAGGCACGGGAGTAAGTTTGATATCACATCAAGTGTAATCGTATTTATCGGTTACGCTATCCCTGCGTTTGCATTCGGTATGATTTTGAAAATGCTTTTATGCGGAACGGTAGAAGGCCTATGGGACATTTTTCCGGTTACGGGATTTCAATCATATAATTTTGCATTGCTTTCATTTTCGGAAAAAACAAAAGATATTTTCATGCATATGTTTCTTCCTGTTTTATGCTATGTAATCGGTAATTTTGCGGTTTTGACTTTGTTAATGAAAAATTCTCTTTTGGAACAGATAGGAAAAGATTATATCCGCACCGTCATTGCAAAAGGGGGTAGTTCCAAGAGAGCCATATGGGGACACGCGCTCAGGAATTCTTTAATACCTATTGCAACAGGTTTCGGTGGTATTCTTATGGTGATGTTTGCCGGTTCGGTAATAATAGAACAAATTTTTGAAATACCCGGCATGGGGCGATTAAGTTTGGAAGCCATAATAGGACGGGATTATGCGGTATTTATGGCAATACTTTCTCTTACATCTATACTGACACTTTTGGGCAACATTCTATCGGATTTCTGTTATGTATTAATTGACCCGAGGATAACCTTTAACAAATGAATCCCGCCCTTTCTAAAATTCGATATATTAAGGGTGTGGAATATTCAGATATTAAAAGGCGTAGAAGATTAAAACGAATGAATAACAAAGAAGGTGCAGAGTGAATATAAGCGCAATAACGCAAAAACGGTTTCGCCGATTCAAAGAGAAAAAAAGGGCATACTGGGCATTCTTATTGCTCATCATACTTTATGTGTTAAGCCTCGGAGCCGAGTTAATCTGCAATGATAAACCTTTATACATTCGTTATAACGGAAAATCTTACTTCCCTATTTTTAAATATTATCCAGAAGATATTTTTCTAAATAACGATAAACAAACACGGCCCAATTATAAGCAAGTTAACAAAACTACTGTTTTTGCGGCTCATGTGGAAAACTTCATGGTGTTTCCGTTAATATCATATAATCCCTATGAAAACATTGACCCCGAATCATTACGCTCCGAAGAAAAAGTTACGTTGACCATGACGCCTATACCAAGAGTCGGTAATATCAATATCCGCCCTGATTTAGGCATAAAACGCTCAACATTCTGTGGTTTCTTTTTTGATACAAAAGATAATTCTGTGAACGGGTTAAAGCTAACCGACTATTTTGACATAACTCCTAAATTAGAAAATGCCATAAAGGAAAGGTTTCTTAATAAAAAATCTATATCTTTATCAGTTACCTTGACAAGTAAAGTAAATCCCGAACTTAAAGCGGAAATTTTATTATCAGAATTTTCACAGCGAAAGAATCCGCCTGATACAGTTCGCATCAGGTTTAATCAACTCTTGGATAGAACTATAAAACCTAAAACTATGGTCTTTAACAGAGAATTTAAAAATGCAGGACAGACCTTTATACTATCAGAAGAAATTGGAATTGATGAGGATAGTCTTTTATTCGGTATAGTAATTAGACGTTTTGATGAATATATAGAACCTTTTACGTTGATTATAAAAAATATAATATACAAAATAAATGTTGAGAAGAACGATATCAGTTGGCCCTACCATCCTGTTCGAGGGCATTGGCTTGGAATTGACAGTAACGGACGTGATGTATTGGCTCGCGTCATTTATGGCCTGCGTATTTCCATGACCTTCGGTTTTCTTTTGGTTACGGTATCAATGATTATGGGCACTTTTATAGGCGCGGTTCAGGGATATTTTGGAGGCAAACTCGATATTACAGGACAACGTTTAATAGAAATATGGAGCGCCCTGCCGTTTTTATATGTAATGATATTATTGGGTTCAATTTATGGCAGAAGTTTTGCTCTGTTGCTTTTCTGTTACGGCATATTCAATTGGATAGGGATTTCGTATTATATGCGCGGTGAATTCCTGCGTCTTCGCAAACAACCGTTCGTTGATTCCGCAAAATGCATAGGAATATCTCCTCTAAAAATTATTATCCGACATATTCTGCCTAACGCTCTAACTCCGATTATTACTTTTTTCCCGTTTTATCTTGTAGGCGCAATAGGAGCATTGGCGGCATTGGATTTTCTAGGATTCGGACTACCCCCGCCTACTCCCAGCTGGGGTGAACTTTTGCACCAGGCGCAACAATTCCGTTGGGCGTGGTGGCTCATACTATATCCTTCAATGGTTCTTTTTATAGTTATGCTTTTGGGAATTTTTATAGGAGAAGGCGTTAGGGACGCTTTTGATCCGCGTCCTTACAGCAAGATGGAATAAACCCCGCTCCCCGTGCTAAAGCACGGGGCTTTGGGGAAAACTTAATAATACAAACCCTCCATCTCCGCTCTAAAAAGCGGGGCTTTTTGGGGGGCGGGGTAAATATGAAAAAATTATTAGATATTAAAGACCTGTCGATTTCGTTTAAAACTGACGAAGGAACTATTCGCGCAGTTGACAAGGTCTCTTTTTCGATTAATAAAGGAGAAGTATTGGGGTTGGTAGGCGAATCCGGTTGCGGAAAATCTGTAACCTCAATGAGTGTTTTACGCCTGATAGCATCACCGCCGGGCAATATAGATTCGGGAAAAATAATTTTTGATAATAAAGATTTGTTATCTATCCCCATAGAAGAACTCAAGAAAATCAGAGGAAAATCCATAAGTATGATTTTTCAAGAACCTATGACTGCTTTATCACCTCTGCATTGTGTAGGAAACCAATTAGTTGAAACACTGCAATTTCACGACAATATTGATTACAAAAAAGCATGGGAAATAAGCGAACAATGGCTTCATAATGTCGGAATTGGCGATCCTGGAAAAAATATGTATGCTTATCCTTTTCAGTTATCAGGCGGAATGTCTCAGAGAATCATGATTGCTATGGCTCTTATGCTTGACCCCAAACTGATTATCGCCGACGAACCCACAACAGCGCTTGATGTCACAATCCAAGCGCAAATATTCGATCTCATGCGCGAAATGAAAAAGAAAGATACATCACTACTATTAATAACACATAATATGGGTATTATCTGGGAAATGTGCGACCGTGTCGCTGTAATGTATGCAGGAGAAATTGTCGAGATCGGCACGATTAAAGGAATATTTCAGGAACCTTTGCATCCATACACACAAGCTCTGTTAAATTCAATTCCTTCAATCTCTATAAAACGTGAAAAATTGAAATCAATCCCGGGACAAGTTCCTTCGCCTTTTAATTATCCCAAAGGATGCAGGTTTCAGGATAGATGCAATTATACTTTTGATAAATGTCGCAAAGAACATCCTGATCTTGAAAAAATTAATGATAGACAAGCAAGATGTTTCTTGGCAAAAAATAGGAACAGATAAAAAAATGAAGGTGTCCCGACGTTACGTCGGGACAAAAAAAGAAAGTGCAGATTCAAATGGGAAAATTTGACAACTCTACTCTTAATATAAGTAACCTCAAAACTTGGTTTCCAATACGCCGAGGAATTCTATCAAGAACAGTAGGATATACACGCGCTGTAGACGGAGTAAGTCTTAATATTAAGCAAGGTGAAACATTGGGGCTGGTAGGCGAATCCGGCTGCGGTAAAACAAC
>JAGLSL010000063.1 GCA_023135785.1 bacterium | reverse complement strand
TATTGCCGGCGCCATATCTGTTTTTGTAAGCCAGGCGTCTGTCATGAAGTATTTCGGAGCCAAGGCGAATAAATTTTTATCGTATAGCGTCGCCTCGGTATCCGGAACGATTCTTGCGGTATGTTCATGCACAGTTCTTCCTTTGTTTTCCGGGATTTATAAAAGAGGAGCTGGATTAGGGCCCGCCATCGCTTTTCTTTATTCTGGACCTGCCATAAATGTTTTAGCTATTATCCTTACCGCTCGTATTCTTGGATGGCAACTTGGTTTGGCAAGAGCAATAGGTGCTGTGATTTTCAGTGTTATTATCGGCCTATTGATGCACTTAATCTTCTTAAAAGAAGAAAGGGTTCGCCATGTAAATGGAAATTTCAGCGTAGGAGGAGTAAAAGAGCTCCGTTCTTTAGGGCAAACCATTCTCTATTTTGCCTCAATGGTTGCGTTTCTTGTTTTCGCCAATTGGGGGAAACCTATTGAGGGAAGTCAGGGAATATGGGCTTTTATTTATCAATATAAATGGTGGATTGCGGGCTTATCTTTGTTCAGTTTACTTATTATGCTGTTAAAATGGTTTAATAAGGAAGAATTAAAAACATGGACGTCTGCAACGTGGGGATTCGCGTTGCAAATATTGCCGCTTTTACTGTTTGGCGTGCTTATTTCCGGCTTTTTGCTTGGTCGAGTAGGACATGAAGGAATTATCCCGTCCCGTTTTGTGGAATTGCTGGTCGGCGGAAATTCCTTGAGAGCAAACTTTTTTGCGTCGATTATTGCCGCCTTTATGTATTTTGCCACACTTACGGAAGTTCCCATTCTTCAGGGGTTAATTGGTTCAGGAATGGGAAATGGCCCTGCTTTAGCGCTTCTTCTTGCGGGTCCTGCTCTTAGTTTGCCGAGCATGCTGGTTGTAAGGAGTATTATTGGAAATAGAAAAACAGTTGTGTATATTTTTCTTGTTATAATTATGGCAACATTAAGCGGAATAATATTCGGCTCTTTCTTTTAATCGGAACGCAGAGTATCGAAAAAATATCTCTGCCCGCTAAAATAGTTTGTTGGCAGGCGGGGAAAAAAATTTTCAGAAATTTCCCCCGAGGAATTCGGAGAATTCCCGGGACTTTGGTCCTCGGAATTTTTTTAAAATTCCAGAGGGTCCAAATTTTTCCGATGTCTTACGTTGTGGGGGTTTAGTATGGGGGAATTCATTTTTTTAACAGAGAATAGTTTTTAATACTATTTAGAAAGGAGGGATGCGTTATGTTCTCAAAAGCATTAATCGCTACAGATCTTTCGCCTGTTTCTTTTGCTGTAGTAAAGCATCTTGGCGGGCTGAAAGCGCTTGGAATAAAGGATTGCTTGCTTTTGCAGTGTCTAGGATTAGGGGAACTTCCCGGCATTGCTTTCGGTACGATAAGGGATTTATTAATATCTAATCTTGCGGAACAGAAAAGAATTCTTAAGAAACAGGGATTTAGAGTAAATACTGAGGTTGTTATGGGTAGTCCTCAGGTGGAAATTAACAAACTTGCTCACGAAAAAAAATATCCTTTGGTAGTAGTGGGCTCTCACGGTAATACACTTGCCTCAGAAATTCTTCTTGGCGGAGTGGCAAGCGCTGTTATCCATCACGCGGTCAAGCCTATTCTTTTAATTCGCATTAATATTGATAATAAGAAGAACATTCATTTGGGTAAATCCGATTTCCTGAATCATGTGCTTTTCCCGACGGATTTCTCGAAGAACGCAGACAATGCTTTTACATATTTGCAAAAAATGGTTGAAAGCGGAGCAAAACGCATAACGCTTTTACATGTTCAAAACAAAACTCGTATTACCCCCCATCTTGTACATAGATTAGCGGAATTTAACAAAATTGATATGGAGCGTCTTGAAAAAATGAAAGAAAAATTGACGAGTAAAAGCAAAGTATCCGTAAATATTCAAGTGGACAGCGGCTATCCGATGACGGAAATAATCCGACAATCAAAGAAAAACAAAGCGTCTCTTATACTCATGGGGAGCCAAGGCCACGGATTTGTTAGCGAAATATTTTTGGGTAGTGTCAGCCATAACGTAGCCAGAAACTCAAAGGTGCCGGTTTTACTTATCCCGATGACCCGTTAATCGGAACTACGTTCCGATTACCCCGCAGAGTATCGAAAAAATATCCTTGCCCGCTGAAACAGTTTGTTGGCGAGCGGGGAAAGAAATTTTTCCGATGTCTTACGTTGCGGGGTTCATAAAAGAAATAAAGTATAAAGGAGGTTTTAAGAAATGAAGATTGAGGTTTTAGGAACAGGTTGCCCGAAATGCAAAAAACTTACCGAACAAGCAGAAGAAGCAGTCAAAGAGCTTGGTATTTCAGCAGAAATCGTTAAAGTGACGGATATAAATGAAATTATGAAATATGATGTTATGGTGACTCCTGCGCTTGTTGTCAATGGCGAGGTGAAAGTCTCAGGCAGAATACCGAATATAGAAGAAGTTAAAGAATGGTTGAAGTAACATTAGGGGGGATACATAGATGAGTAAAATTTATAAAATTGCGACGTTAGCGGTATTATTTGTAGCCATAATAACAGGAATCCTGTTTGTTATTAAGTTTAATATGGCGCAGGAACAGAAACATGAACAATTAAATATGGTGAGTGAAGCCCAAAGGAAAGAATTGTCTGTTGGAAAAGAAACCGAAGTTGTTATGACAACACCGGTTTTAGTTGTTGATGAAAAAGTTATTGTGTATTATTTTCTCACAAATTTTCGCTGTGCTTCGTGCCGCAAAATTGAACAGTATACTAAAGAATCAATAAAAGAATACTTCGGCAATCAAATGGAATCCGGCAAGCTTGCCTTTAAGGCGGTAAATATTGAAGAAAAAGAAAATAAGCATTTTATTAACGACTATCAGCTTTTCACGAAATCTGTTGTTGTGTCTTTGGTAAAAAACGGTAAAGAAGTTAAGTACAAAAATCTTGATAAAGTATGGCAACGTTTGAATAATAAAGATAAGTTTTATCAATATGTTAAAGAGGAAACACAGAAATTTCTTGATGAGATAAAGATGGAGGGAAAATAATGATTGCTTTGCTTTCAGCATTATGGTTAGGGATACTTACTTCAATAAGCCCTTGTCCTTTGGCGACAAATATTGCGGCGGTTTCGTTTCTTTCAAAGAAGATTAATCATCCGCGCATGGTTTTATGGTCGGGTTTGGCGTATACACTGGGAAGGATGACGGCATATGCGGTGCTTGGTGTAATTATTATTTCTTCTCTTGCGAATGTTCCTGCTGTTGCTAATTTTTTACAGAAGTATATGAATAAAATTTTGGGGCCTATTCTTATTATTGTCGGGCTTTTTCTTTTAGGTATCCTGAAATTAGATTTTTTAAACTTTTCAATATCAAGTGAAAAACATAATAAGCTGGCAGAAATGGGTATCTTCGGTTCATTTACTCTGGGTGCTGTTTTTGCGCTTTCTTTCTGTCCTATATCAGCAGCGCTGTTTTTCGGAAGTTTGATTCCTCTGGCATTGAATAATAATTTTGGCATAGTATTGCCTTTCCTATATGGGATAGGGACAGGGTTGCCGGTTATTATTTTTGCCATTGGCATCAGTTTTGGTATTCATTCAATAGCGCATTGGTTTAATAAATTAACTAAACTTGAAATTTATATGCGAAAAGTTACAGGAGTTATATTTATCCTAGTGGGAATTTATTTCCTTTGGTCTCATATTATGGTTAATTTTATATAGTAGTATAATATATCGGTTTTCATACTAACACCTTTAAAATTTCAAAAATATGATTGTAGTAACTGGCGGAGCAGGATTTATCGGTAGCGCTATTGTATGGGCGCTTAATTTGAGAGGATACAATGAAATCCTGATTGTTGACCTACTTGATAAGAGTGAAAAATGGGAAAATCTTGCTTGCTTAAAATTTTCCGATTCAATTGACAAAGGTGAATTTATTGAAAAATTATATCAAGGAGAATTCTGCGACAAGATAGACGCAGTTATCCATATGGGGGCTGAAAGTTCTACGACTGTATATGATACCGATTATCTTATGCACAACAACTATGAATATACAAAAAAATTGGCGATGTGGTGCATTAAAAATGACAAGAGATTTGTATATGCTTCTTCTGCTGCTACATATGGAAATGGTGATGAAGGATTTTGCGATGAACATTTGCAACTTGAAAAATTAAAACCTTTAAATCCCTATGCTGATTCAAAACATCTTTTTGATTTATGGGCATATAGGCATGGTTTGCTGGAAAAAATTGCTGGATTAAAATTCTTCAATTGTTTTGGTCCCAACGAATATCATAAAGAAAGCATGAAAAGCATAGCTCTTCAGGCTTTTGAGCAGATTAAAAAAAACGGAAAAGTTAAACTTTTTAAATCGTTTAATACACAATACAAAGACGGAGAACAATTGCGCGATTTTATATATGTTAAGGATGCGGTGGATATGACGTTATTTATATTTGAAAATAAAAAAGTAAATGGTATTTTTAATATCGGCACGGGAAAAGCGCAAAGCTTCAACGAACTTGTGAATTCAGTCTTTGGAGCCATGGGAAAAGACAGCAACATAGCATACATAGACATGCCGGAGTCAATAAAAGATAAATATCAATATTTTACCCAAGCCGATATGGGGAAATTAAAGGATGCAGGATATATAAAGAAAACTCATACACTTAAAGAAGCAGTCTATGATTATGTTAAGAATTATCTGTTAAAAGATAATTCTTATCTTAAAATAAACAACATTTCTTTTAGTTGAAACTAAGCCATGAAACAGCTGAAGTGGGTTAATAGTTTAGGAATATTTTTAGCAATTTTTCTTCTTGCAGGATGCGGCGCCGCGCGCATAAGAACTTCCGCTGACTGTGAAGTTTATAAAATATTAGAAAAGAAGACCCAAAAAGTTACTCCCGAAAAAATCTCGTGGGATATCCGGTTCCAATCAATACAAGAAACGCCTTCCGAAGAGACTCCTTTAACGCTTAAAGAGGTTTTGATTATAGCTACAAAAAATAACCGAGATTATCAATCGGCAAAAGAAGACGTTTACCTGCAAACATTAGCTTTAATTTCCCAAAGATATAATTATAGCCTGCGGTATGGAGTAGGCGGAACAGTAACATGGGAAAAAGATAGTTTAGGGACAGAAAATGTAAATGCAGATTTAAATTTGAATCTTGTTAAATGGTTGGCTCAAGGGGCTCAAATAACATTTAACATTGCCCAGGAGTATCTCAAGTATCTAATCGGGGATACTGACGGAATTTTTCAGACAGTTGTCGGTTTGGATATTCTACAACCATTATTTAGAGGTGCCGGCAGGAGTGTTGCTCAAGCAGGTTTAATTCAGGCAGAAAGAGACGTAATATATCAAATAAGGTCTTTTTTAAGATATCAGCGAGGTTTTTCTGTAACTGTTGCAGATAAATATTTCACTCTACTGGAAGTAGAGAATAATCTTGAAAACTATTCTAAGAATTATATTTATTTAAAACAGACGAGAGGGAGAATAGAGATGCTTTCTGAAGCTGGTAGAGCTACTCCTATTGAGGTGGATCAGACAAGGCAGGATGAATATAGGGCATATCAAAGTTGGCTTTCTGCTAATAATAATTATCAGAAGTTATTAGACGAATTTAAAATATTTTTAGGTCTTTCTCCTGAAATAAAAATTTCTCTTGAAGCTAAGGGGTTGGAAACATTTTTAGAGGAGGGTATATCCGAAATTAAAGTTGACTCGCAAGAATCTGTAAAATTAGCCCTTGAGAAAAGGCTTGATTTAATGACAGCATATGACCAATTGGAAGACAGCAAAAGAGATGTGCATGTTGCTTTAAATGCATTAAGAACTAAACTTGATTTAAATCTTGGTATTGACAGCAGAACTCCTGCGGGCGATAAACCCAGTTGGGAATTTGAGGAGCCAACTTATACCGCAGGATTTAATTTGGAACTTCCATTAAACAAAGTTCCTGAAAGAAATGCTTATATGCAAGCTTTAATTAGTTTTGAAAGAGAAAAAAGGAGTGTTACTCAAACAAGAGATGAGCTCAAACTTGATATCTTAAATCTCTGTCGAGATTTAGAAGAGTTATATCAGACATATATTATTCAAGACAAAAGCCTTAAACTTGCAAGTAAAAGAGTTGAAGGAACTGATTTGTTGCTTCAAGCAGGAAGAGCAACTACACGAGATTTGTTGGAAGCTCAAGAATCGTATCTTAACGCAAAGAATTCCTTATCAACAGCAATCGTAAGTTATTTGATTTCTTATCTGCAGTTTTTAAGGGATACTGAAACCTTAGAAATTGATGAGGGTGGAGTATGGAAAGGAGACCTCTATGAAAAAATCAGTGGGGAAGGCAACTAACCCCGTTAGAAATAAATTTCTTTGCGGAGCTAATTCCCATTGGAATTTTATCCGTTCGTTTATTAAGACAGCACTACAGGGTAAAAATAAATTCTTATTGGTAGGCGGAATTGTTTTTATATTTCTCTTACTATTTCTTAACGGTTTTATCCAAGGGAAAAAAAGGATAGAAGGACTAATTAGCTATGAAGTAAAAAGACAAGGTCTAGTTATATCTGTCCTAGAAGGAGGAAATCTCAAGGCACTGCGTTCTCAGAAAATTATTAATGAAGTCCCTGGTCAGCGGAATATTCTAGAGGTAATTGACGAAGGAATACTAATCACTGAAAAGGATGTTCAGGACAGCAAAATCCTTATGAAACTTGATTCCAAGGATTTAGATGACCGCGCAGAGGAGTTAAGGATAACTGTAGAGAACAGTTTGTCGTCTTATACGCAGGCACAGCAAAATCTTGAAATACGGAAAAAACAGAATGACAGCGATATTATACAGGCAGAATTGAACGTCAAGTTTGCGAAGATAGATTTAGAAAAATATTTAGGAGAGAAATTGGCTGGTGAGCTTATTGCAAGTATCAATAAGAATATAAACTTTTCAGAGTTGATAGCAAATCAGCAGCTAGAAGGAGAAGCCCTAAATAAGAAAAGAGAACTTGAGAATAATATAGACCTTACCAAAGAAGAGGTCGCTCGGGCGAAAGATAGAGTTCAATGGAGCGAAAAATTAGCTGAAAAAGAATATATAACAAAAAGTGAATTGGATGCAGACAGATTTTCTTTGCAACAACAAGAGGCCTCTTCAGAGAATTCTAAGTTAGGATATCAACTTTTCCTGGATTACGACTTTCCCAAACAAGTGGCGTTACTTTTTTCTGATTATCAAGAATCACTGAGAGAATTTGATAGAACAAAAGCCAAATGCGAATCGGAGATTATCAAATCCGAAGCAAATGTTAAAAGTACGGAAGCTACATACCTTGAGCGTAAGAACAACCTCAGTGAAGCGGAACAAAACATTGCTAAATGCACAATCAGAGCGACACAACCAGGACTTGTTACTTATGCGTCAAGTAGTAATCCTTGGCATTCTCAAGACCCTATTCAAGCAGGTACAAATGTCCGTAACCGTCAAGAATTGCTGAATATACCGGATTTTAGCAGTATGGGAGTTGAAGTAAAGATTCATGAGTCTTCTATAGAAAAAATAAAGGTTGGGCAGAAAGCTATTATAAAAGTAGATGCTTGTAGTGGGAACCAATTTACTGGAGAAGTTAAAAAAGTTGCTCCTTTGCCAGACGCTACTTTCAAATGGATGAATCCGGACTTAAATGTTTATATTGTTAAAATTTCTCTTGATAGAAATGGGCAGAATTTTGATTGTCTAAAACCGGGGCTGTCTGCGGAAGTAGAAATCACGATTGAGAAATTAGCAAATGTTTTGGTGGTTCCTTTAGTAGTAATATCGGCAAGAGAAGGGAAATCAGCCTGTGCTGTCCTTAGGGGAAGCAGAATTGAGATTAGGGAACTTGAACTTGGTAGTAGTAGTGAAGATATGGTGGAAGTAAAAAGTGGATTAAAAGAAGGAGAAATCGTGGTAATATTTCCAGGTGAAATGGGAGAACAAGTTAAAAAAACGCCTATGGCTGAAATAGGAAAATTTAAGAGCGAAGAGACAGAGAATATGCCGACAGAACAATCCTCAACGACGAATACAACAAGACCTGAAAATAGCGGAACAGGTAGACCTAATAGATAAAGACAATGAAAAAAGAAATAATAAACCTTGTCGATATTTGGAAAGTTTACAGACTTGGACCAGTCGATGTTTCCGTGCTTAAAGGAATTAATCTCTGCATAAAAACAGGCGAGCATTTATCAATTATGGGGCCCTCCGGTAGCGGCAAGACAACGATGTTGAATATTCTCGGGTGTCTTGATAAACCTTCAGAAGGACAATATTTTATGGAAGAAAGAAAAATTTCCACATTGTCGGACGATGAACTTTCTGAAATTCGCAGTTGTAAAATTGGATTTGTTTTCCAAACTTTCAACCTTATTCCCCAATTAACCGTATTAGAGAATATAGGCATTCCGCTTTTTTATCAGGGAGTTGAAGAAAGTGTTATTAAAGAAAAAGCTTTTGAATTGGCAGAGCTTGTAGGTTTAGGTAGCCGGATTAGACATAGACCTTCGGAACTTTCCGGGGGTGAACGACAAAGAGTTGCAATTGCCAGAGCTTTAGTAAATCAACCCGTTTTGATTTTAGCCGATGAACCGACGGGTAATCTCGACAGTGAAACCGGTAAGGAAATTATGGACATTCTCATTCAATTAAATAAAGAAGGTAAAACGCTTGTCGTAATAACTCATGACCCGAAAATAGCAGGTTACTCTCAAAGAGTAGTGCGATTGCTTGACGGGGAAATTATAAATGAAAATTAACATTCTTCATGTTTTAAGAATAGTAAGATTCGGGGGGAAAAATCTTTGGCTTCATAAATTGCGTTCTTTTCTTACTATGCTCGGAATTGTATTTGGAGTTGCTTCTGTAATAGCAATGCTTGCTATCGGAGAAGGCGCAAGTTTTGAAGCAAAAGAAATAATTAAAGCACTCGGGAGTAATAATATAATTATCAGAAGTTTAAAACCACCAAGCGATGCCACGACTCAAACGACTTCTTGGCTTGATGTTTATGGTCTTACTCCTTCAGATTTCATGAAAATTTTATCAATTCCTTCTATTGAAAATATTGTCCCTGCATGGGAAATCAACGAAGAAATTTGGCGTCTTGCCAAGAATACTCCGGGAAGAGTTGTCGGCACAACTCCTGATTATGCGGAAACGACCAATATGAAAGTTGAAGCTGGCGGAAGATTTATTAATAAAGTCGATATGGATACGAGTAAATCGGTAGTTGTAATAGGCTCTTCAATAAAGAATATTCTTTTCCTCGGAGTAAATCCTATTGGTGAGAAAATAAAAATAAAGAGTAATTATTTCACCGTTATCGGTGTCGTAAAGGCAAAAGTATTTTCAAAAGGGACAGGAAGTTTCGAAGCCGATGACATTAATTTCGATGTTTATCTTCCTCTGACTACAGCACGAGCTTATTTTGGCGAGTTCAATGTTAAAATGCGAACTAGACAAGCAAGTTGGGTAAAGTTTCATCGCTTCATAGCGAAAGTTAAAGATACTAATAAAATCATGTCAACGTCAGCATTGATAAACCATATTTTGGAATCAACTCACAAAAATCCGGATTACGAAATTCTTGTCCCCTTAGATTTATTAAAACAGGAAGAACATAGAGCGAAAATTTTTAGTATTGTTCTTGGTTCCATAGCTGCGATTTCCTTAATTGTTGGCGGAATTGGAATTATGAATATTATGCTTGCGACTGTTACAGAAAGAACAAGAGAAATAGGGATAAGAAGAGCACTTGGAGCTAAAAGAAGAGATATTATCTATCAGTTTGTAACAGAAGCGGTTATTCTTTCGGCTGCGGGAGGATTTATTGGTGTACTTGTAGGAGTTATAATTCCCCAAATAGTATCTAAGTTTGCAGGGATGGCTACAATAGTTACTTTATGGTCAGTCTTAATAGCTTTCTTTATTTCAGTTGCTATTGGACTTACTTTTGGTATATATCCCGCTAGAAAAGCTGCGCTCTTGGATCCAATTGAAGCGTTGAGATATGAATAACAGAATAAAAAATTTAAAACAAAAATTAAAATCAAAAATAAGAAAGTTAAGGAGATTAAGACCTGCTCGTTCACTCACACGTGGCAAAATCGCCCTTGTTCTTGCCGGCGGCGGAGCCAAATCTTTATCCCAGATAGGCATTTTAAAAGTGCTGGAAAAAGAAAAAATCCCGATTGATATGATAGTAGGATGTAGTATGGGTTCAATTGTAGGAGCTCTTTTTTCCATAGGAGTTCCCGTGGGAAAAATAGAAAGTATAATCCTGGATTTTTGCCAATTCAAACAGATAAAAGAAATAGAAAAAACATTCACCTCGGAAGCAGAAGGTATACAGAAAATTGGAGAATTTATGAGGGATTTAAGTTTCTATCTTGTCAACTGGTTCAAAGAAGGAATGTGGAACGAACAAACCATGATAGATGGCTTAAGCAAACTTATATCACCGGAACTTATTTTTCCCCAGACAAATATACCGTTTTTTTGTGTAGCCACCGATATAAAGAAAGGCAAAAGAGTTATTATTAACGAAGGCAATCTTTTGCGAGCGGTGGTTGCTTCAGTAAGTATTCCGGGACTTTTCACTCCGATAAAGGAAAATGATGATTTATTAGTGGACGGAGGAGTTTTAAGCAGAATGCCTGTTATTGCCGCGGAAAAGATGGGAGCCGATTTTATAATAGCGATATCTTCTGGAAATTTAAGTAGTAAAGAACCGTTAAAAGCATTAGATGTAATGATAAGAACAAGCGAAGTAAAGGAAGTGGAATTTGCCCGTATAGAATCTTTATTAGCGGATTTTCTGTTTTCTCCATCTACCGGAGGATGGGACTGGTTCTCTTTTTCTCATGCCGAGGATATAATAAAAGAAGGAGAAAAAGAAGCTATAGCCCAACTTCCTTTTCTAAAAAAAGCTCTTATTAAAAGCAACATTGAGAAAAAGAAACTTAGAAAATTAGTTTTGCCCCTTTTTTATTGAAATAAGACTTACTGCGTAGATTTATTTTTTTAAAAGACTCAACTTAAATAAATTATTTTTTGCAGGTAGAGCAGTCTTTTGGCGCGCAGGATGAAGGACAGGAAGAACTTTTTGGAGAGCTTTCAGTTTTATTTTCTTTCTTTTTGTAATCTGTAGCGTAAAACCCGGAACCTTTGAATATCAGTCCTGCTCCCGCCCCTATCAATCTTTTTACTTTACCGTTGCATTTCGGACACTCCTTTAAAGATTCAGCGCTCATGCTGTGGAACGCTTCAAATTTATGTCCGCATTTTTTACATTCGTAGTCGTAAGTAGGCATTTTTTCTCCTAAAACAGCGAGGTAATATACCATTTCAACTTCATTTTAGTCAAATTCTGCCACGAAATGCAGAAGTTCAGAAACATAAT
>JAGLSL010000062.1 GCA_023135785.1 bacterium | reverse complement strand
CTTTAAAAGTTTATAAGGAATCAAAGCGGATGCAAAATGAGGGTCTTTTTCTATATATTCCTCAATCTGGTTTCTGTGTTTTTTTAAACTTTTCAAAGCCGTGTCTTTAAGGTTTCCCCCGGAACTTATAAACAGGTCACTTTCCTTATGTTTTATCTCGTAACAATAAAGGTCTTTTGGCTTGGAAGTTTTTCTGTAAGTTCTGGGCATATATATATTTGATTTCATCTATTGGAATTAGTTCGTTTTTCTTGTTTGAACTGTGTTATATAAAAATATTTTAGCATATTGTTTTTAAAAGATTGCAATAGATACTAAAAACGGGTGGTTTTGCTATATAAAAGATGGGTGAATTTATTTATTCGTTTTTTGGGGAGGGAATAAGCCGATTTTGTCTAATTTTTCTTTTGTTTGCTGATATAACTGGCTTTCTTTGGGCAGTGTTTCTGATATTTTCTGAATTTGGGCTGCAGTTTTCCTCAAGTTTTTTATATATTTTTCATAAAGCAAGATTAATCCTTTAATCTTTGAAGCAAGACTTATTGCGGTAAAGGTTTTTTGAATATGTTTCTCCATATCTGGTTTACTTATCTTCTCTCTCCATAAAATGAATATCTGTTTTTTTAGTTTCTCTATTGCTATACGATTAATTTTTTCTTCTCTAGCGGTATCAATTTCACCTATCATATAGTCGCCAATCAACCAAATAACTTTTGCAAGGTCTTCGGGGTTATCTTTATCTTTGGCTAAATCAAATATTGCCTTAGAAAGGAAAGAAGGGTCGTGGGCTAACTCTCTATATTTTCGTTCTTCTTTTACGAGTTTTTTACCTACCTCTCCGTTTTTCAAATCTTGTAAAAATCTATTACGTATCTCAAAAGAGAGCTCTTCAATTGCCAGAACCTCGTCTTTTTTTACAACTTTCTCGTCTTCCTCAATTAATTTGTAAGTAGCAGAATTGACAAGTACGTGGTTAGCCCCTTTTTCTTTTAAGTATTGCTTTATATTTTTTTCTCCCTTTAGAGGTTCTTCGTTACATAACAGGCGTATAAAAATCATAAATTCTTCAGGGGTTAGCCCTGATTCTAATATTAGGTATCCCACCGATAGATCGCAAAGACTTTTCAGGAGCCGTTTAGTCAATCCATCGTTAGCTTCAATCTTTTTGCGGTTTACTAAAAGAGTATTATCTGTTTCAAAAAAAGAAATAGATTTCTTTTCCAACAACAATTTGTTGACTTCCGGAAAGACTTGTTTTAAATGCTCTTTGAATATTTTGTGATTAGTTCCATAAAGTTTATTTGTGCTCATAAGTTGGCTTAGGCTTCTGACAAGATGCAAGCATGGGTCTATTACACTTTCCTTTTTTACTTTCCCCTTTGGATCCGCTTTTTGATAAGCTTTTTGGGGAACAATAAACTCCAAGTTTTTCATTTTCTACCTTATCCTCAATTACCATTTTACAACGGCTGTCAATAGCGCCTCAACTCTTAACCGTCAAAAATGATGGGCAGACGCGCAAAACGAGTATTTAATAGAATTTATCAAAATTGACTTATATGGCAAGGGTTTTCTATAATTCGCTATATTAAATCAAAATTCAAAAAGAAAAATTGATAGGGAATAAATGATATTGGTCACTGTTTTTGTCTAATTTTACACTTTAATTTGTCCCTTGGAATTCGAAGAATTCCTGGGATTAAATCCCCGCAATCTTCCAGATTGCAGGGGGATAATTTTTATGCTTAATTTTTACATTTTTAATTGAGGTTAATATGGAACGAGACGAACTTTCGAAGGTAAGAGAAGAAAAGCTAAACAAATTGGAAGAAAAGGGTGTAAAGCCTTTTAGTAATAAATTTTCAATTTCTCACTCGTTAAGCCAAGTCAATCAACAATTCGAAGAAATTGAAGGCAAACCCGTAAAAGTCGCAGGCAGGATAATGAGTGTTAGAGAGCACGGCAAATCGACTTTTATGGATATTCAGGATAAAGATTCTAAGGTTCAGGTTTACTACAAGTTGAATACGGTTGGGCAAGAAACTTATGAAATTTTACAATTATTGGATATTGGCGACCATATAGGTGTAAGCGGTGAAGTTTTTAAAACAAGGACAGGCGAGGTTACTATTGTTGCAAAAGAACTTTTGCCTTTGGCAAAGTGTTTAAATCCGCTTCCTCAAAAGTGGTATGGTCTGCAGGATGTGGAAACAAGATACCGACAGAGGTATCTGGATTTGGTGATGAACAGTGAAGTTAAAGATATCTTTCTTACAAGAAGCAAAATAATAACCGGTATGAGAAGTTTTCTAAATAAGCACAGTTTTATAGAAGTAGAAACGCCAATGATGCAGCCACTTCCCGGAGGCGCTTTAGCAAAGCCGTTTATTACGCACCATAACGCTTTGGATATTGACCTTTATTTAAGAATTGCTCCTGAGCTTTATCTTAAAAAATTAATTGTCGGAGGATATGAAAAAATCTATGAAATAAACAGAAATTTCAGAAATGAGGGCACTTCCACAAGACATAATCCGGAATTTACGATGATGGAACTTTATTGGGCGTATGCAGATTACGAAGTTCTAATGGAATTTACCGAACAAATGATAAACGAATTAGTTAAAGAAACCAAAGGCAGTGAAGAAATTGTCTATCAGTCGCAGAAAATCTCTTTCCCCGAAAAATGGGAAAGAATTACATACGCAGAAGCGTTTAAAAAATATTGCGGGATAAATGTGGAAGCTGACTGTGAAGAAAAGATAAGACAGGAAGCTAAGAAAAAAGGCGTTGATGCGGACGATTCATTCTGGCACGTCTTAGATTCTTTATTTAAAAAATTCGCCATCCCCAATTTTATCCAACCGATTTTTGTGACCGATTTTCCGATTGAGCTTTCTCCGCTGGCGAAAGAAAAGAAGGGCAGTGGAGGAAAAATAGTCGAAAGATTCCAGCCGTTTATCGGATCGCTTGAATTGGGCAATGCTTACACAGAGTTAAACGACCCCAGAGAGCAGGAAAACAGGTTTAAGAAACAAACACAAATGCGTGATAAGGGGGACGAAGAAGCGCATCCTCTTGATAAAGATTTCATAACGGCGCTTGAATTTGGCATGCCGCCTACCGCAGGTTTGGGAATAGGAATAGATAGACTTGCAATGCTTCTTACAGATTCCAAATCCATCCGCGATGTTATTCTGTTCCCGCTGTTGAGACCGGAAGCGTGAGTAAGACAGAAGACCCCGAAAGAAAGTCTTCGACTTTCAACGGGGCAAGCAGAGAACAGAGAACAGAAGACAGAAGACAGAGAACAGAAGATACACACCTAATAAACGGCGAGCAGGCATACTGAAAATGTAAAAAGAGAGACCAAAGACCATAGACATTAGACTAAAAAACAGACAAAAGACAAAAGACCACAGACCTTTGCCTGCTACGAAGCTGGTAGGCAACCTATTGGCAAGCAGGCAGGCATATCAAAATGTAAAAATAGTTGCCTTGACCAATATCACTGAAAGTGATAATTAATATGCTGTTAGAAAAAATTTTAAAATTATTCTACAAAGATATTAACGGCGAATTTTCCATCCTCCAAATTGCCAAAAACATAGAAATTTCTTACAGTTATGTTCATAAACAAATAGAATTATTTGCTAAACAGGGAATAATTTCCATAAATGTCAGTGGCAGGCGCAAGTATTGTAAACCGAATTACGAAAACCCCACAGTAGTTTCAAGCTTCGTTAAAATATCCACAGAAGAAGCGCAAAAATTTCTTGCTGGCAGAGAGAAAATAGATTCCATTGCCAAAGAACTGCTTGCGGGACTTCCGGAAAAAACTAATTACAATTTATTATCCATTATCCTTTATGGTTCTTTTGCTAAATCTACTCAAATTAAAAGTAGCGACATTGACCTTTTTGTATTGGTTCCATCAAAAGAAAAATATGACGAAATAATAGAGAATGAATGCGTGTCTCTCTCTCGGCGGTATGGAGTTGAAGTATCCCCCCTCATTTCAGAGCCTCGAAGTTTTCTAAATATGTTGAGAGAACGAGAAAATAATGTCGCAAAAGAACTTCTCAAAAATAAGGTTATTTTGTATGGAGCAGAAAAATTTTGGGAATTGGTTTTTGAGGTGATAAAAGCAATATGAGAAAAGAACTACTCAAAGCCAAAATAGGTATAATAAGGGGAAATAAAAAAGGGAAAAACAAACATGGCAAACGGTAAAGATAAAATAACGCTTGCTTCCATTCTTAAGGATTCAAGTTATAACCTCTCAATCTTTACTCCCGACGAAGTTGCTACGCTCGAAAAAAAGATTGTTCTGAAAAATGATAAACCTTATGTTGAATGCCTCATCCGTGAAAAAGAAATCCAGTTAAAGCCCGAAGAAATCGTCCGCCAACTTTACGCTTCCAAACTTGTGAAAGATTACATCTATCCAAAACAACAGATAAGATTTGAACACCCTATCCAATTTGGCAGACAAACAAAATCCGCAGATATAGTTGTTTTTGACAAAGACCGCCCGACTGTTGAATACATCATCGTTGAAGTCAAAAAACCCAAACTCTTGGACGGCAAGGAACAACTAAAATCATATTGCAACGCTACCGGCGCGCCGATTGCCGTTTGGACAAACGGCGGGCAAATTTCTCATTATAACCGCAAAGACCCGAATTATTTCGAAGACATTACCGACATTCCTAATGCCGACCAGACGCTTGAAGATATTTTAAAAGAAAGGTTTACGCTTAAGGATTTAATCATTAAAGATAAAATTCCCAACGAAGGGAAATCACTTAAAGATATTATTCAGGAAATGGAAGACGAAGTCTTGGCAAATGCCGGTGTTGATGTATTCGAAGAGGTCTTTAAACTCATCTTTACCAAATTATACGACGAACATAAAAGCCGTAAAGATAAAGAAATTATTAATTACTTTCTGGAAAAGAAAGGGTTCCCGATAATGATTGCCGAGAAACCTCATATTAAATACGGGGAAGCGAAAGAAAAATCTTATGACGACCTAAAGAAAATTGTGGAAGGAATTGATGACAGTAATTTCAGAGTATTGGAATTTAGAAACACAGGACAGTCGGAAGGAGAGCTTAAAAAGAAAATCCAAAAACTTTTCAACGAAGCCAAAGCTAAATGGCCCGGAGTTTTTGACGAAGCAAGCCAAATCCAACTTTCCCCTTCCCATCTTTCTATTAGTGTTTCCAGTTTGCAGGACATAAAACTTTTTAATTCAAATCTGCAAATCATAGACGAGGCGTTTGAATATCTGGTCAGCAAATCGTCAAGAGGCGAAAAAGGACAATACTTCACGCCGCGTCATGTGATTGACATGTGCGTAAAAATGCTTAATCCAAAAGCAGGCGAATACATGATTGATAGCGCAGCGGGTTCATGCGGTTTTCCTGTGCATACGATTTTTTATATGACAGGACACTTATTTACGAACGCTGAAATATCCGAAGAAGAAAAAGAAAATGTGTTAAAAGTATTTGGCATCGATTTTGACGAAAAAGTCGTGCGCGTAGCACGCACTCTAAACTTAATTGCAGGCGACGGAAACACCAATGTTTTACATCTTAATAACCTTGATTATGACCGTTGGAATGAAGTTATCAATAATCGCGACTGGCTTGTCGCTTATGGCGGGGGCTTAAAGCGACTTGAAGCCCTACAAAGAACTCCCAACTCTTACAAAGAATTTAATTTTGATATTCTCATGGCTAATCCTCCGTTTGCCGGCGATATAAAAGAATCCCGTATCATTCATAAATACGACCTTGGCTATAACGACAAAAACAAGCCGAAAGCAAAAGTCGGTCGTGATATTTTGTTTATTGAAAGAAACCTGAACTTTTTGAAACCTGGCGGAAGAATGGCGATTGTTTTACCACAAGGCAGATTTAATAATACTTCGGATAAAAACATCCGTGAATATATCGCAGAAAGAGCTAGAATTTTGGCAGTGGTAGGGCTGAATGTAAATACATTCAAACCTCATACCGGAACAAAAACTAGCGTTCTTTTTCTACAGAAATGGAACGATAACCCCAAAGTGGGTCCGCTTTGTCCCAAAGTTGACGATTATCCGATTTTCTTTGCGGTGTCCGAAAAATCAGGCAAGGACAATTCAGGCGAATATGTGGTCGTCAAAAACGGCAATGGGCAACCGAAGCTTGATAAAAATGGACATATGGTTATAAACCATGACTTGCATAATCACGACAGAGAATTGCCCGACGGCGTAGCAGAGGCGTTTATTGAATGGGCAAAGAAAGAAAAATTAAGTTTTTGGAAATAAATTATGAAATTAAAACGAGTTAAAATTAAAGATTTTCGTTCAATAGTTAAAATGGATTTAGTAATTGAAGATAATATTACTACATTAGTTGGCGCAAACGAACATGGGAAATCTAATATTTTGGCGGCTATCTCTCTCCTCAACACTGGTACACCCTTTGATATTAAAAAAGATAAAAGAATTGATGGCAAAGCAAAAAAATATTGTCCCTCAGTTCGGTTTTTCCTTGAACTCAATCAAGAGGATAAAAAAGTGGTACAAGAAACCATGCAGAGTAAATACCTACCTACTACTATACAAAATGAAGACGGCACCACATCCGAAGGAAAGCCCGAAAAGATTATTAAATTAAAAGATGTTCCGGAGAATATTGAATATGAGCGATTTATCAAGGAAGAAGACGATAAATCATATTATAGGATAAACTGTCCAGATGAAGATACAAATGAGGCAATTTATAATTTTATCTCAAATGATTTTAGTAGCAAAATAATATATTTTGATGAATTTAATGATCGTTTGGAATCTGTTATCCCAAAAGGAGAAATATTAAAATCGGAAGATAATTTAATTATACAAGGGCTTCTCAAGGTTTGTGAGTTGCAAGAGAAAAAAGAACGTATATTTACTGATGATATAGAAATTAGGCAATTACTAGACAGAGCTCCAGAAAAAATAACAAAGGCTGTAAAGAAGGCTTGGTATCAGGGATTAAAAGATGATATCAGTATTAAAATAATACGCGACTCTAAAGGCGAAAATCTTTTAATAGATATTGAAGACAAAAACACTTATGTTGATTTTAAAGCAAGAAGTCGTGGGTTTAAATGGTTTTTTTCTTTTTTTCTTAAATATAGGGCATATCACGACAGCGATTTAAAAAATTCACTTTTTCTCATAGACGAGCCAGGGTTATTTTTGCATCCTAAAGGGCAAAAAGATTTGCTTCAGTATCTTGAAAGATTGGGCAAGGCGAATCAGATTATCTACTCCACACATTCCCCGTTCATGATAAACAGGCTAAAAGAAAAGAGAGTCCGTGTTGTAGAAAAGAAGCAAAAAGACGGCACCACAATCAATACAAAAGGTTTTACTGCAAACTGGCGACATATGAGAACGTCACTTGGAATGGTACTCTCTGATAGTTTTTATTTCGCAGATAAAACACTGATAGTGGAAGGCCCAGAGGATGTTATATATATTCTCTGCTTATTACAATTTTTTATCAAAAAAGATAACCTAGATATCGATGTAAATTTACTTTCTATTATGGATTCTGGCGGAGTCGCAAACTTACCTGCTATGGCTAAGATTGTAAAAGACGAGGAACGTCCGTTAGTCGTCCTAATTGATAGTGATAGCCAAAAAATTCTTAACAAATTAAAAAAGTATGTAGATAAAAAAGAGTGTGAAGAAATAAAAACTTTTAATTCTAACGCTATAACAATTCAGGACTTATTACCTCGCAAATTATATGAGCAAGCAGTCAATAAATACATAAAGCGGCTGGTGGAAGATAAACTAATAACACTTGTTAATGGCGGGGAGAAAGAATATCAATCTAAAAACGATTTTAAAATAGATAAAAAGGTTGAGGGGTTTGTGAAAGAGAACTACAACGAGGAAAGTGTGTCAAAAGTTGGCATCGCAAGAGAGTTTGAAGATTTATTGAACGGCAAAATTGTATACAAAGAAGATGATTTTAAAAATGCCCGGAAGCTAATAGATTGGCTTGTTAAAACTTTGGATTTAAAAGTTTAAATTATGCAATATTCAGTTGTAAATTATAAAACGGTAAAAGAAAATTCTGATTTTAGAATTGATGCTGATTATTTCAGACCAGATTTTTTAAATTCTCTTGAATTAGTAAATTCACACCGAAATTCTACTTTATTCGAAATTAGCAATGTGAACGGGGGGAAAAGATTACCGCTTAACGAAAATTTTTCGGATGATGGGATTCCTTACATTAGAGCTGAAGATATAAAAAATGGTTTTGTGCAATATGAAAATTCTCCTAAAATATCGTTCAAATTACACGAGACTTTGAAAAGATATCAAACTAAAAAAGATGACGTCTTACTAACAATAGTTGGGAATTCAATCGGTGAGGTTGGATTAGTTAAATTTGATATTTTAAAATGCAATTTAACTGAAAATTGTGCCAAAGTAACAAACTTGGAGAGTATAATCCCGGAATTTTTATTTGTATTTTTACTTTCTAAACATGGACAAATTCAAATCCATAGAGAAAAGGTAGGAACAGCACAACCAAAACTTGCATTAATAAGAATTAGGAAATTTAAAATTCCTGTATTTAGCAACGAATTTCAGAAGACAATTTCAAAAATTATAAATCAAGCTAATAGTCTTATTGACCAATCTAAATCCCTCTATTTCCAAGCCGAGCAACTGCTTCTTTCTGAACTCGGACTTTTAGAACGGAAACCGAAACATGGAATTTCTTTTATCAAAAACTTTTCCGATACGAAAGAATCGGAACGTTTTGACGCAGAATATTTTCAGCCAAAATACGAGGAAATCATTGAAGCGGTGAAAAAATACACAGGTGGATTTGATGAATTGGGGAGTTTGGTAAACATCAAAGACAAAAAAATTATGCCGGAAGACAGCGAACAATATAAATACATTGAACTTGCTAACATATCATCAAACGGCGAAATTAAAGGATACACGGAAAACTTTGGAAATGAATTGCCGTCAAGAGCGCGCCGAAAAGTACAAAAAGGTGATTTGATTATTTCGTCAATTGAAGGTTCACTTGAAAGTATTGCTTTGATAACGGAGGATTGGGAAAATGCTTTATGCTCCACTGGATTTTTTGTAATAATTTCCGACAAAATAAATTCTGAAACGTTACTTGTCTTGCTTAAAATGCAAGTTGGGCAATTGCAGCTTAAGAAAGGTTGTAAAGGAACAATTTTAACGGCAATCGGCAAAGATGAACTGTCAAAAATTATATTGCCTAAAATTGAACCGGAAACACAAAAACAGATTAAAGAGAAAATTATTGAAATGTATAAGGTGAAGAAATTATCAAAATCCCTGTTTGAAGTCGCCAAGTGTGGTGTTGAAATAGCGATTGAGAAAGACGAAAAAGACGCTCAAAGCTGGATTGATGCGGAATTGAAGAAATTAAAAATGGGTGACCAATAGATGACTGACAAAAACCAAGAGAACTCGAATATTATAATCTCCAGAGAGCTTTCTCAGAAGTTTGACTTTTACTTTGTCGCATTAGTTTTTACCATTCTTGGATTGTCTGTGCAGACAGCTTCAATCGTAAGGGAATATTATCAGAGAGTCGAGAGGGTCAAAAGTCGAGAGAAGTCGAGAGGGTCAAATCTTGACATTTAAGTTATAGATCAAATCATGAACACGCTTTATCTTTTTATAGATGAATCAGGCAATTTTGATTTTAGTCCGAACGGGACGAAGTTCTTTGTTTTGACAGTGCTAAGCACTATGAATCCTTTTGATATCGGTTCATCTTTATTGAAACTTAGATATGATTTACTGCCGAACTATGCCTGCGGAACAAGTATGGCAGAACAGGGATACTTTCACGCATCGGAAGATACACAGGAAGTGCGAAATAATGTGTTCTCGATAATCTCTAAAACGAATCACCAAATGAGAGTTGATTCAATTATCGCGCAGAAAAACAAAGCCAACCCAACATTTCATAAGCAGCCGCTAGAATTTTATAAGGTAATGGGAGAAGCACTGCTCAAATATGCTTTTAACCGTGCTGTGTGGCATGATTTTGACCATGTTGTTGTAGTCTTCAGCAGTTTATTTGATAAAAAGAAAAGAGGCATTCTCAAACAGGCCTTCAAATCGCTTGTCAAACATCAGGCAAAAGTCCCATTCGCCTTATATTTTCACAATTCAAAGTTTGACCTATGCAACCAAGCCGCGGATTATTTTTGCTGGGCTATTTATCGGAAGTGGGAATCAACCGACGAGCGGTCGTATGTTTTGGCGAAACACATTATAAAATCGGAATTCCCTATCTTTGGTAAAGGGAAAAAGCAATATTATGCATATAAAAGATGACCTCCCCAACTACCCCGTTTTACGGACAGAGCCCAGGGGCTCTTGTCATTGAGGAGGGACGTTTTCTATTATTAGACAAATGTTAGACATTTGTCAGACATTTGTCAAGTGTCAAATTTTGCTTTTTGATATTTAATTTTTAATTTTCAAGGTCTATAGTCTTTGGTCTTTTGTCTTTAGTCTGTTTTTAGTCTAAGGTCCATTTTTTTACTGTTTTTATTTGGACTATGGTTTATCTGTGTTATAATGTCTTATGGAGGTAAGACAATGAGCGACACTATTACGATTAGGTTATCTAAAAAAGAAAGGAATAATTTAGAGTCCACAAGTAAGAAGACAAATCTTACCGTAAGCCAGTTAGTCAGGGAAGCTGTTCGGCGCTACCTTGCTGTGGAACGTTTTAGAGCATTAAGGGCGGAGACTGTTCCTTACGCTGAAAGAGCGGGCTTTTTTACGGATGAAGATATTTTAGACAAATAACTCTTGTCGGATTTATAAAAACATAAATGAAAATTGTCTTGGATACGAACGTGATTGTTTCTGCTTTTGGCACTCAAGGATTATGCGCGCAGGTTTTTGCTCATTGTCTTTTTGAACATAAAATTATAATCAGCGAGTTTATAATTGAAGAAGTGGTAAGGGCTCTGGAAGAAAAATTTAAATTACCTAAACAAAAGACAAAAGAGCATAGGCAATTCTTGTTCGACGAGGCGAAAGTAGTAATTCCTCTGAAAGTTCCCGCAGATGCTTGCGATGACCCGAAAGATTTGGAAATTCTTGGCACGGCTTGGGCAGATAAAGCAGATGTTATAATAACAGGCGACAAACACTTACTTTCAATAAAAGAATTCAAGGGCATCAGTATTTTGAGTGTTCGCGAATTCTGGGAAAAAAGCAGAAGAAATGTTTAAACAAGAAAGCAACTTCATTTCATTGTTTTGAGTTTTTGTCCGATGCTCCGACATTATGTCGGAGAGCGGACTCCTTCGGAGATTTTTTCTAGCAATTAGGCATATGAAGGGTGAAAATAATAGAAGGGAATGAGATTACTTCCCCGCCATTGAAGCGGTGGCGGGTCGCAATGACAAAGAAGGCGGGAATGACAAAAGCATGACTGGAATGGGATTTGTAAAGGATGATTAAGGAAATAGTTTATTGTCAATTAAACTGCAAAGGAATATAATGTTGCAAAAAAGGAGAAGTTATATGTTCCCGATTGAATTCGATATGATTGTTTTCAAGGAAGGAAAAACCTTTGTCGCTTATTCTCATGAATTGGATATTTCAAGTTGCGGAAAAACGGTTGAGCAAGCAAAGAAAAACCTTAAGACAGCGGTTAAACTTTTTTTGGAAGAAGCGAAAAAAATGGGAACGGTTGAAGATATTTTGAAAGAGTCTGGATATGAGAAAGTGGGGAATAGATGGATAGCGCCGAAAATGATTGCGACTGAGTTAGTCGGAGTGCGTTAGTATGCCAAGAATTACGTCTATTCCTGCAAGACGATTGTGTAAAATTTTCGAGAAGAAGGGATTTAGACGTGTAAGAACTAAAGGCGACCACTTTGTTTATACCAAATCCGGGTTATCAAGACCTGTAGTAATCCCCAATTGGCCGGCAGTTCCTGTTTTTATCATCAAAAATAATTTAAGAACAGCCAATATATCAAGAGAAGAATATTTTGAACTGTTAAAGAAAGTATAAAGAGGCAAGACTCTTGGAAAAAATAAATAGTCCTCGATTAAATCATGAATACGCTTTTTTAGAGATTGTTGCGCTTCCTCGCAATGACAGTTAATGATAGACAGGCAATATATTTTTACGGAAATGATGTGACATAGTAGTTGGAAAGATTTTTGTCCGATGCTCTGACGTTATGTCGGAGAGCGGACTCCTTCGGAGATTTTTCATTTTTAATATTTGTTTTAAGTTTTTAGTCTAAAGTCTTCGGTCTTTTGTGTTTGGTCTATTTTTGAATTTTGATTTGCCCCGTGGAATTCGAAGAATTCCCGGGATTAAGTCTCTCCTTCGGGGACTAAATCCCTGAGATGCTCTGCATCTCTAGGGGCCCGCAATCTTTCAGATTGCAGGGGATATATTTGCTATTTAATTTTTAATTTTTGATTTATCTTTAAAACCTATGGATTACAGATTTTTTCTTGCAATCAGGCATATGAAGAGCAAGGGGAAGAGATTTCTTTCCTTTGCTACTTTCATTTCCATATTGGGTATTGCGCTTGGTGTTGCGGCGATTATTGTCGTTATGGGTGTAATGAATGGGTTCAGCGAAGAAATAAGAAACAAGATATTGGGATTAAAACCGCATATTGTTGTCAATATGTTTTCTCCTGATTCTAACGGTTTATCTTTAGCTATCGAAAAAATAGAGCAAGTGGATGGTGTCGTTGCCAGTTCCCCTGTTCTTTGGGGTGAAGGGATTTTGCAGTATCGTGAAAGAGCTAAGGGAATAATAATTAAAGGCATTGATTTCCAGAAAGAAATTAAAGTTACGGATTTAAAGAAATATATTAAACCGGCTTTGGATGATTTTATTTCTGAGCCGCAAACAAGTGCTGAAGAATTTACTGATTTGGGAGACGGCGGTATTTTAATCGGCGAAGAACTTGCGAAGGGTTTAGGTCTCTTTGGTTACGACGAAGTATCTCTTATTTCCACGCAGTTAAAAGTTAAGAAGTTTAAAGTCAAAGGTTTTTTCAATTCGGGGATGTATGAATATGACAATTCGCTTGTGTTTTTATCTTTGGAAGATGCTCGGGATTTGCTCGCTCTGGGAAGCGAATACGATGGGATTCAGGTTAAAATAGAAGATGTATTTAAGGCGCCAGCCGTAAAAGAAAAATTGCAGGAGGTTCTCAGTTCTATTGCTATAGTGAGAACCTGGCAGGAAACGGATAGAACACTTTTTGAAGCGTTGAAGTTAGAAAAAATAGCGATGTTTACTATTCTTACTCTTATCGTAATTGTTGCGTCTTTTAATATCGCTTCCACGTTAATCGTAATGGTAATGGAAAAGAAAAGACAGATAGGAATACTTAAAACAATAGGAGCTACTTCTGCCGATATAAGAAAAATATTTTTATATCAGGGTTTGATTATAGGTTTTTGCGGGGCAGTATTAGGTTGCGTTACAGGGCTTGTTCTTGGGATATTGCTCAAAAAATATCATTTTATTGCTTTGTCCGAAGAAATATATTCTATGTCTTATTTGCCCATTAAACTGGAGTGGACGATGTTTGCCGTAGTGGGATTATTGGCGTTATTTATTTGTCTTCTTGCAACGATTTATCCTGCGTCGCGGGCGTCTAAGCTAACAGTTGGGGAGACTTTAAGATATGAGTAAATTGGTAATTAGTAAATGGTAAATGGTAAATAGTAATTCCTGCCCCGACGTAACGTCGGAACAGGGGTAAATAACTAATAACGAATAACCAATGAGTAATATGCCTTTAATAAAAGCCGTGGGTTTACACAAAAGTTATCCGACCTGCCTCGCCGAAGACGACCTGCCTCGCCGAAATCGGCAAGTCAAGGCGGGTGAGTCAAGGCGGGTAGGTGAAAGTTCTTTGGAAGTGATAAGAGGAATTGACTTGGAAATTTACGAAGGCCAGTCAATTGCTTTGCTGGGTTCTTCGGGCGCGGGTAAATCTACTCTTCTTTGTCTTTTAGCGGGACTGGAAAGACCATCTAAAGGCAAAATTTATTGGAAGGGACAGGATATTCTCAAATTTTCAGACGAACAAAGAGCTGATTTGAGGAAAAAAGACATGGGGTTCGTGTTTCAGTTTTTTAATTTATTGCCCGAACTTTCTGCATTAGAAAACATCATGTTGCCAGGTTTAATAGATAAACAACTTTTATTCGAAGTCAAAGAAAAAGCAAAAGAAATTCTGAAAGAATTAAAACTTACACAAAGAGCTTCTCATTATCCATATGCTTTATCCGGCGGAGAGCAGCAAAGAGTGGCTGTTGGCAGAGCTATAATGAATAATCCTATAATTTTATTTGCGGATGAACCCACCGGTAATCTTGACAAGACAACGGCAGAAAAAATTGTAGAGCTTATGTTAAATTTAATACGAAATAGGGGGGGGGCATTATTTATAGCCACCCATCAGGAAGAGTTGGCGCTTAAGATGGACCGTATTATAAGAATTGTAGACGGGAAAATAGTTGAGAGTTGAAAGTTGATAGTTTATGGTTTATAGTTTCTGCTATAAGTTATAAACCATAGGCTTTTTTGTATAGGGAGTGAAAAATGGAACAGAAAGATAATATGTGGTTAGAAGAAAGGAGGGATGAGTTTTTAAGAGATGTCATCCAACAATTTTTTAACGCTTATTTGAATTTTAAAAAAGAATATCGGAAGTTTAAAAGCGAAGGGAAAATTAAATTTGTTCATTTTGCCCAGTGGGTGGGGACGGAAGAAAAAAAGGGTCCGCTTTGGAATTTGAAAGATTTGACGCATAATCTTTTAGACAGGCCTCATCAATTTTTTACGCACGAAATAGCTTTTGAACGCGCAATTCATCTGATTTTTCACCAACTTATGAGTTTCAAGGAACATATCTATGTTTTGGAACAATACGACCATGTAGTAAGACAAAGATTTAACAAAACCGACGAAGAATTGTCGGAAGCTTTGGATGATTTCAAGCAATTGATTGTGAAGATTAAAGGAGAAATGCCCGAAGAAATAGAATCTGCCAAAGAATTATTCGAAACGTCTTTAAAATTATTCAAGCCAATGCTACCTAAATTTAAGCGTAACAAGCTTGCAGTAAGATATATCGTGGAAAACAAAGAGGTAATAGAAAAGGTATATGGTAAAAACCAATGGGAAAAGATATTGAAGTTGATGTTCAATAACAAAAAAGAGGAAGCGTATTATATGGTGGCTATGTGGTATTTTGAAAACGGAGATTATGTTCAAGCGCGCGCATGTATAAAAAAAGCTCTTCAACTGAATCCAAGCAGTGAAAAGATAACGAGTTTTTCTAAAAAAATTTCTACTTTTTTGAAAGGGAAATAAAAAACAAGACTTGTCAATGCTGTTTCTTTTTGATATAAGGATATAAACAAGCGTGCATAGGGGTTGTTAATCCGCAGATGATTTGGAAAGCTTTTAGATTATTTTGAAACAGCCTTAATTTTTAACAAAAGGAGGTAGAGCTATGGATACAGTTAAACAGTATTCTTTAAGAATAGGCAGTAAGGAGAAACATGTTTTTACGGGCAGGTCGCCGAGAGCTGCTGCATTAAAAGCCGCTTCAAGAGGTTTAAAGGATAAAGAAGGTCTTATCAAATTAAGAGAACATTCAAGAAAAAAAGACGGCAAGTGGAGATTACATGTTTTTAAGGGTAAAGTAGTGAAAGTAAAAAAACCTGATAATGCGCCTGATTGGATGCCGAATATGATTAATAAACCTTCTGTAAAAAAGGTGCGGTTAGACAAACTTAGCAAGATATAGGTGGTTGCCTGTCTGCTCAATATTCCGATTTTATATTAGAGCAGGTAGCGTAGAAGCAAGCAGGCAAGACAATTAATCCTAAGGGTTTTATAAAATCTGCTGCTCTTTTTAAAAGAGCAGCAGATTCTTTATGCGTGATATTCTATTTTTGAGTTATTGTTATATGTCGACAATTTCATTTTTTAATTAAAAGGAAGAGCGCAAAATGCAATGTTTGGTGACAGGCGCGGCCGGTTTTATCGGCTCTAGTTTAGTGGAACGTTTACTTTCAGAAGAAGACAATGATGTATTTGCAATTGATGACTTTTCCACGGGCAGTAAAGAAAATATATCCCACCTTTTAAATAATCCCAGATTCCATTTCCAGCAGGGCTCCATATTAGATAAAGACTTATTGAAAGAACTAATAGATAAATGCGAGATAATTTATCATCTTGCGGCAGCAGTTGGGGTCAAATATATTATGGAAAATCTTATTAAATCCATAAGAATTAATATTGAAGGGACAGAAAATGTTCTTGAAATTGCGTCTCATGATAAAAAAAAGGTACTTATTACTTCTTCGTCGGAAATATATGGCAAAAGCGAAAATTATCCTTTCAATGAGGAATCCGACAGAATACTGGGCCCAACCACAAAATTAAGATGGAGTTATTCTGCCAGCAAAGCAACAGATGAGTTTTTGGCTATTGCTTATCATAAAGAAAAAGTGTTGCCCATAGTTATAACAAGACTTTTCAACGTATCCGGTCCCAAACAAGTGGGAGAATATGGTATGGTTATTCCAAGGTTTGTCGAACAGGCGTTAAAAGGTGAGCCGATAACTGTATATGGCGATGGAAAACAATTGAGGAGTTTTATCCATATAGAAGACACTGTCAATGGTTTAATCTCTCTTATGGAAAACGAGAATACAAATGGTGAAATATTTAATTTGGGCAGTCCTCATCCTGTTAATATTTCTCAATTAGCCGAAATGGTTAAGCAATTTACTCAAAGCAAATCTCAAATTAAATATATTCCTTATAGACAAGTTTACGGTGATGATTTTGAAGACTTGAAATATAGAGTTCCCGATATATCAAAAATCTCTAAAACAATCGGGTTTAAACCGACAAAATCTTTGGAAGATATAGTAAAAGACGTAATTGAATACTATAAAAAAAAGTTGATGGCTGATAGTTTATAGTTGATAGCAAAAACGGAAGAACCACAAACTATCGACTGTTTTAAATTGTAGTGAGGGAAAACTATGTGGATAATTATCTATTTTGGTCTTTTCGCTATTTCTTTTCTTTTCTCACTGATATTAACACCTTTATTTCGTAGTATTGCCTTAAAATTCAATATTTTGGACATTCCTTCTGAAAGAAAAGTTCACACATTGCCGAAACCGCTTCTCGGCGGATTGGCACTTTTTTTCTCTCTCATGCTGACAATTGTGGTCGGCATAGTTATCTTGAGATTTTTTTGGAATTCTCCCGGTCTTAAGTTGCTTATGCCGCAATCCATTATAGGGATAATACCCCCCCTGCAAAGAGTGGTTTTTAAAATATTGCCAATTGTTTTAGGCGGGACATTAGTTATGATTATTGGCTTGATAGACGATATAAAGGGCATGAATGCTTATGTCAAGCTTTTTTCTACGTCTGTTGTCGGTATTCTTATGGTTTCTTTAGGAGTAAGAATTACTCTTTTTATGCCAAATACTTTTTTCGGGGGGTTGCTTACCGTCTTATGGTTTGTTCTTCTTATGAATGCTTTTAATCTTATGGATAATATGGATGGATTAGCTTGCGGAGTAGCTCTGGTTGCTACATTAATTTTTGTTGGGATTACTTCTTTACAATATCAGCTTTTTACTTCTTCTATTTTGGTAATTTTTGCAGGCGTTTTAGCGGGATTTCTCATTTTTAATTGGTATCCTTCCTCTATGTTTATGGGTGATGCAGGAAGTATGTGGCTCGGATTTATGTTAGCGACTTTAACTATTATGTCCACCTTTTATTCTAAAGGGAATCCCACGCTTTTGCCTGTAGTTATGCCTCTTCTTATTCTTGGAGTACCTATATTTGATACGGTTTCGGTTATTTTGATTAGATTATCTCGGAAAAAACCTCTTTTTGTTGGCGATAAAAATCATTTTTCCCATAGATTGGTTCGGCTTGGTATGACTCAACCGCAGGCGGTTGCTTTTATTTATCTGGTTACTTTTTGTATAGGAATAAATGCCACGCTTCTTTTTACGGTGGGAAGATTAGGCGCAACTGTAATTTTACTGCAGGCCGTTGTCATCTTTGTCATAATTGCTTTGCTTGAACATATCGGCAGAAAATCTATTGGGTCTGATTCGTCTTGACGAAGCATTAGGGTTTTGGAAATTAGGTTCTCTGTGGATGAATTTCGTATGAATTGTATTCAAAAATGCAGCAAATACTGTCTTTGAAGGTAAAATTTGTCTCTAACCCGAGTTTGTTCTCTCGCCTGCTGCAAAAGCGACACGGGTTCGGGGTTAACCCCGTTGAAATAGGTCGCCTTTAGACGACCGTAATTTCTTACGGGGTTGACTTTTACTCTTCTATTTTTTATAATTCTTCTGTTACCGCAGAGAAAAAGATTATTGATTTAATATAGAGAACAAACTAAATAGGTTTTAACATTTAAATTTGAAAATTTTCTTGCCTTTTGGCAAACTGGGAAGTTCGGTAGAGAGAAATGAGCAAAAAGACAGTAAGTTATTCCTTGAAGAATCTCTTTATTTAGAATTTTTCTGTCTATTGGGCAGGATTTGAAATGTTAATCCCCTCTGCGGTGTTACCCTAAATCGAGCTTGCTCTGGTTTGGGGCTAAAAGGGGGTGATTAGATTGCCAATTAAATTTTTGGTTATTTCTGCGTTCGCAGGAGTAACCTTATTTTTTGTCGGGTATTTCTTCCGAAAATTCGCAAGCGAAAGAAAAATAAAAAGAGCCGAAGAACAGGTCAAAAAGCTAATTGCTGATGCGGAAAGCCAGGTAGAGACAAAACGCAAAGAACTGCAACTTGAATCTAAAGAGGAATTATATCAATTAAGGTCTAAATCCGATGCGGAAATCCAAAAAAGGAGACAAGAACTTTTCGCAAGAGAAGAAAAGATTTTACATCGGGAAGAGAATTTAGACAGAAAATTAGAGTTGTGGGAGCAAAAAGAAAGGGAGTTTGAAGCAAGGATAGATAGAATTAAAGATAAGGAAAGAGTCCTGCTTGAAAAAGATAATGATTTGCAACAAATTATACAGGAAGAGAAAACTAATTTAGAAAGGATTTCTCTTCTTTCTGAAGAGGAAGCTAAGAAATTGCTTCTTGAAAGGATAGAACAAGAGCTCAAAGAGCAAAAGGCAATTTTAACCAAGAGGATGGAAGATGAAATAAAAGAAACTTCCGAGAAAAAAGCTCAGGAGATTATATCTTTTTCCATTCAGAGAATTGCGATGGATCAGGTTGTAGAAAGCACTGCTTCGGTAGTTGCTTTGCCATCCGACGAGATGAAAGGAAGAATTATCGGTAGAGAAGGCAGAAATATAAGGGCTTTAGAAAACGCAACAGGGGTAAATGTTATTGTTGACGATACGCCTGAAGCTGTAACTTTGTCGGGATTTGACCCGGTTAGAAGGGAAATTGCCCGAATGTCTCTTGAAAAATTGATTTCAGACGGGAGAATACATCCTGCCAGAATTGAAGAGGTCGTAACCAAAGTTAAAGAAAAAATGGAAGCATCTATCAGAGAAGAAGGAGAAAAAGCTTGTTTTGAATTGGGCATACACGATTTAAAACCTGAAGAAAAGATTCTTTTGGGTAGACTGAAGTATAGAACAAGCTATGGACAGAATGTATTGCAACATTCTGTGGAAATGGCCTTTCTGATGGGAATAATGGCAGGAGAATTAAAGTTAGATATAAAATTAGCCAAAAGAATCGGGCTTTTGCACGATTTGGGTAAAGCGGTTGACCATGAAGTAGAAGGTTCGCATGCCCAAATTGGCGCTCAGTTAGCGGAAAAATTCAACGAATCGGCTGTTTTAATCGATGCCGTTAAAAGTCATCATGACGCTGAAACATCTGCTTCAAATGTTTACGCTGCACTTTTACAGGCGGCTGATACAATTTCTGCTGCAAGACCCGGAGCAAGAAGAGAAAGTCTGGAAAATTATATTAAGAGATTAGAAAAACTGGAAAGCCTTGCCAACTCTTTTGACGGTGTTAAAAAATCTTATGCCATTCAGGCTGGAAGAGAAGTCAGGGTAATGGTTGAACCAGAAGCGATTAACGATGACCAGACTGCTGTTTTGGCTCATGATTTGTCCCAGAAAATTCAAAAAGAAATGGAGTATGCGGGGCAGATTAAAATTACTGTTATTAGGGAAAAAAGAGCGATAGATTACGCGAAATAATAGAAATAGTGTATGGTTGATAGTTTATAGAAAATAATACAACACAACTATAAACCATACACTATAAACTATAAACGATGATAAAAATTCTGGTGATAGGAGATATAATTGGCAGAGCAGGAAGAACCTTAGTCGAAAATTATCTTGCCTGCCATAAGAAAGAGTTTAATCTTTGCATAGCAAACGGAGAAAATGCTTCCGGAGGAGTAGGTTTAACGCCCCAAACAGCCCAGGATCTTTTCGAATTAGGAATTGATGTTATTACCTCAGGCAATCATATTTGGGATAAAAAAGAGATAATTCCTTATCTTGATAATGATAAAAATACACTAAGACCCGCAAATTATCCGCCCGGTGTTCCAGGTCGCGGCGCTTGTGTTGCAAAAACAGATAACGGAATATCCGTAGGTGTAATAAATTTATCCGGTAGAGTTTTTATGCCTATTGTAGATTGTCCCTTTAGGAAAGCCTTAGAAGAAATTGCTTTAATAAAAAAACATACCTCTATAATAATTGTGGATTTTCATGCAGAAGCAACATCCGAAAAAGTAGCTATGGGCAGGTTTTTGGACGGCAAAGTCTCCGCAGTTATAGGAACCCATACTCATGTTCAGACCGCAGACGCTTGCGTTTTACCTGATATGACCGCATATATTACCGATGTGGGGATGACCGGGGCAATTGATTCTATAATAGGAGTTGAAGCGGATATTGTTTTAAAAAGATTTCTTACGGGAATTCCCTACAGAATGAAACCTTCTTCAGGAACAGGTTTGCTAAATGCGGTAATTATTCAAGTTAATGAAGACGGAAAAGCAGAGACAATTCAAAGTATAAGAGAAGAATGCTAATGCTTAAACAAAAAATTTCTAATATCTAATTCCCAATTTCCAATTAAAGAAGATAAAAAGATTTTCGGGAATTAGTGATTAGTGATTTTATTCTTTTCATCAAGATAGACCAATTGTGGCTTATGATTTTTTGCCTCTTCCTGCGAAAAGGAAGAAAAACAGACAATCATAATTTTATCTCCTACTTGAGCTAATCTTGAGCAAGGGCCGTTTAGACATATAGCCCCACTATTTCTTTTTCCTTTTATGCAGTAAGTGACAAAACGCGTGCCATTGTTTACATTCAATACCCAAACCTCTTCGAAGGGAAGTAAATTGGCTTGCTCCATTATTTCTTCATCAATTGTGATACTTCCTTCATAATGAAGTTGTGTTTGGGTAACGGTAGCGCCGTTTATTTTTGTTTTTAATAGAGACCTCAACATATCGGTCGACATTATACTATATTTTATTTTGTTTTGCTTTTTTTATAAAAAAGGATATAATTACGGCGGATATTTAGGAAATTAATATTTAATTAAAAAAACGGGAGGTAATAATATGATATTTGATCGTATCTGGGGTTTTTCTTCTAATGACCTGGGTATAGATCTGGGCACTGCCAATACTTTAGTATATGCTAAGGGTAAAGGTATTGTTTTGTTTGAACCTTCAGTTATAGCTATTCATAAGGGTTCTAAAACCATACTTGCGGTAGGGAATGAAGCGAAAGAAATGCTTGGAAGAACTCCTGCTTCTATTGTGGCTACAAGACCTTTAAAAGATGGAGTAATTACCGATTTTGAAGCGACGGAAGCAATGCTGAGATATTTTATAAACAAAGCCAATGGTAGAAGAAAACTTATCCGTCCCAGAGTGGTAATAGCCATAGCGTCCGGCATTACTGAAGCTGAAAAAAGAGCTGTTAAGGAATCCGCGACAGAAGCAGGTGCTCGGGAAGTATATTTAGTTGAACAACCCATGGCTGCGGCTATCGGCGCAGGTTTGCCGATTCAAACCCCGGGCGGGAATATGGTTGTTGATATTGGCGGCGGGACAAGTGAAATTGCAGTCATTTCTTTGGCGGGAATTGTGGAATGTCAAATGATTAGAATTGCAGGAGATGAAATGAACGAAGCAATAATCCAACATATGAAAGATAAACATAATCTAATGATCGGAGAAAGAACAGCAGAAGATGTCAAGATAAAAATAGGTTCTGCGTTTCCACAAGAAGAAGAGACAACTATCCAAGTAAAAGGAAGAGATTTGGTTGTGGGACTTCCTAAAACATTGACTATCTCATCGGAAGAAATAAGAGAAGCCTTAAAACCTCCTGTGGAGGCTATTCTAAAAGTGGTAATAGAAACATTGGAAAGAACACCGCCTGAATTAGCTGCGGATTTGGTTGATAAGGGTATAGTTTTAGCCGGCGGAGGTTCTTGTCTTAAAGGGCTGGATAAAATAATTGCTGAAAAAACAGGGCTTCCCGTGGCTATGGCTGAAGACCCTTTCACTGCAGTGGCAGTTGGCGCAGGTAAGTGTCTTGACGAAATAGCTTTCTTAAGAAGAATTGCGACTTTTGAATAAACCCCCGTTTAGAGATAGGTCGCCATATGGCGACCGTGAACCACACTTAACCTTGGGACATTCCCCTTTTATTTCTGAAGCGATAGACAATTCATAGTTTCTTCTTTTCATCTCTAACGGGGTAAACAATTAATTATTTTGTTTTACTTTTTCTTCCTATTAAAAAAAACGGGACAAGAATTATACCGGCAGCAAACCCTCCTATGTGTGCCCACCAGGCGACTTCTCCCATTGAGGTTGATTCGGTTAATATAGACGATGTTCCAGAAAAAAACTGTATAAGAAACCATAGCCCTAAGAAAAAGAAAGCAGGGAGTTTTATAAAATAAAAAAAGATCCCCCCTAGTTTCCGCTGGGCGAAAACAAACAGGGGGGACTTCGTGAAAATTGGCACTGCAGTAAGAATGCGCGCAAAAGGATAAAGAATAAAATAAGCGCCGAGAATACCCGAGATTGCTCCCGAAGCTCCTATAGTCGGTATAGCTGAAGCGGGATTGACATAAATATGCGCTAATCCTCCTGCTATCCCGCATACCAAATAAAAAATTATGTAGCGTAGATGCCCAAGCCTGTCTTCTATGTCTTTACCAAAAATCCATAAAAACCACATATTTCCCAAAAGATGCATCCAACTTCCGTGAAGAAAAATTGAGGTAATTAAAGTATAGCCCCTCGAAAATAAGTCGGCTTTGTTGGAAAAGAAATTTACAGGTATGACGCCGTAATTTTTTATAAATAACTCTAAAGATTTTCCCAAAGATATTTCATGAAAGAAAAGAAGGATATTAATTAGAATAAGCAGTAAGACTATTAAGGGGAAAGTATTTCTTGGGATATCGTTTTTTAAAGGTATCATTTTCTAAAATACAGACCAAAGACTAAAGACCAAAGACTAAAGACCAAAG
>JAGLSL010000061.1 GCA_023135785.1 bacterium | reverse complement strand
CATTTTTGACCTCTTTACCTACTGATTCGATGAGACCAAATAGCGTCTTTGCAGTCTCTTGTCTTGGTTTGTCTAACTGTTTAAACTCTGAATCACTTAAATACTTTAACCCATTTGCTAAATGTAATAAATACTCAGTTTCTGCGATGGAACCGCGTGACATATAAAGAAAATGCAAATAATCTGGTTTGTGTTTACGGCTCGCACCCTCAACAATATTTGTAGTTACTGATACCACCGCTCTTCTAAGTTGGGAAGTTAATCCATATAATTCCTCTTTGGGAAAATGTTTTGTTGCTTTATAAACTTCCATAGTTAAATTATCTGCTAACTGATATGCTTTTATATTCTTATAATCTCTCATATCTTTTGTCCTTGGTCCTTGGTCCTTGGTCTTTAGTCTTCGGTCTTTGGTCTGAAAAATTTGCATTTTAAATTTTTCCTGTTACATTTTCTTAAAATCCAAAGGGTTCTTGGCGTGAGATAATGCTATTTCATAAGTAATCAACCCTTTTTGATAAAGTTCTTTTAATGATTTATCCATGCTTTGCATCCCAAATTGCGCGCCGGTTTGAATGCTTGAAGGAATCTGTTCGGTTCTTTGTTCCCGTATCAATGCGCGTATTGCCGATGTGGCAACGAGTATTTCTGTTGCAAGAATTCTGCCTTCTTTGTCCGCGCGGGGAAGCAATACCCGAGATATTATTGCTTGAAGACATCCCGAGAGCTGTATTTTTATCTGTTGTTGTTGATGAGGAGGAAAGACATCGATTATACGGTCTATAGTTTGCGGCGCATTAGGCGTATGAAGCGTTGTCAAAACCAAATGTCCGGTTTCGGCCGCAGTCAGCGCCGTGGATATCGTTTCTAAATCCCGCATCTCGCCGACACTTATCACATCGGGATCTTGGCGAAGCGTATATTTTAAAGCATTCGCAAAACTCAAGGTATCGGAACCAACCTCTCTTTGTTTGATTACCCCCTGCTTGTTTGTATGGATATATTCTATAGGGTCTTCTACGGTTATTATAAGATATTTATTTTCTTCGTTTATCCTATCGACTAAAGCTGCCAAAGTTGTGGTTTTTCCCATACCTGTAGGTCCTGTGACTATAATTATGCCATTGGGTTTATTAATTAATGTTTTTACAATTTCCGGCAGATTAAGTTCTTCTATTGCAGGAATAACCAAAGGCACTACTCTTAGGGCAGCTTCCACATTTCCTCTTTGCATATGGACATTTACTCTGAATCGTGTAACTTTTGGAATGTTTATTGAAAAATCTAATTCTTTCTTCTCTTCAAATGCGACTTTTTGTGAATCAGAAAGGAACCCGTAGATAAGTTTTTTGGTATCTTCGGATTTCAAAATCGGATAATCTTGCGATAAAATAAGTTCACCGTTTATTCTAAAAACGGGCGGAGCGTTGGCGATAATATGCAAATCCGAAGCGGTTCTTTGGACGGTTTCTTTTAAAAGTTCCGATATGTCCATTTGATTTCTCCTATGTTAAAAGTCAAACAATCCTACTCCCAACCATTCCCACCTCCGAGGTGGGAAAGAGGGTTTCATATCATCTCCTTCTTTTTACAACGCCGTTCAATCGGCAACTACAACGAAATTAGAAAGCAAAGCAAGCTTTGTCACTACTATGTTAAAAGTAGTTGCCCATTTATGGGCTCTGTTCTCATAGAATTTCTTCTTTAGTTCCTCTAAAAATACCTTTAGTTTTAAGGGCAAATTCGGTTGGAGCATCACTCATTTGCATTGCATATTCGTGCGAAATTTGTCCTTCTTTATAAAGTTTTAAAAGTGCCTGAGTGAAAGTTTGCATTCCGAAAAGTTCTCCTTGTTCCATCACTTCCCGTATCTCTAAAAGTCTGTTTTCTAATATCAATTTTTGGATTGTCGGGGTCGGAATCATAACCGAAACTGCCGGAATTCTTTCGCCTTTTAAAGTAGTCAATAGTCTTAAAGAAATGACTCCTTTTAATATATGAGCAAGTTGAACTCTCATTTGCGACTGTATATGTGGAGGGAAAAAATTCAAAATTCTTTCTAGAGTCGACGGCGCATCAATAGTATGCAAAGTTGAAAAAACCAAATGTCCCGTTTCTGCTGCCATTATTGCCGCCTCCGCTGTTGGAGTGTCTCTCGTCTCGCCGATAAGGATAACATCGGGACTTTGTCTTATAACGTGTTTTAAAGCCATCGCAAACGAATTAGTGTCTGTTCCTATTTCCCGCTGATTTATAAGTGATTTCTTGTCTTCGTGCAAAAATTCAATAGGGTCTTCTATTGTAACTATATGTGATTCCCTGTTCTGATTTATAAAATCTATAATTGAAGCAAGTGTTGTGGATTTCCCGCATCCTGCGGGTCCTGTAATCAACACCAAACCTCTTGGCTCTAAAGAAAGTTTTTTCAGCACTTCACTTGGCAGATTAAGCTCTTGGAATGTAGCTATTTTTTTCTTAACTTCTCTTAAAACTATCCCAATCTCTCCCCGTTGCAGAAACATATTGACTCTGAAGCGTCCCCATTTTGGAGAACTATAAGCCAAATCCAATTCTTTGTGTTTGTTAAAAGCTTCTTTATGCTCATCATTCATTATCCTCCGGGATATTAATTCCATATCCGCAGAAGAAATATTTTGAACTGAAATGGGGCAAACACCTCTGCCTGTTCTTATGTGAGGTACACTTCCGACTTTGAAATAAAGGTCGGAAGCATTTTCTTTGAGCATTATGCCAAGAAAATCATCTAAGTCGAACTTTTTCTCGTTCATGATGTTTAATTATACTATAAAATAAAAATAAAAGACCGAAGAAATGAGATACATAGATATACAGTAGAAATAAATGGATATACGTGGATATACGGTAGAAATACAATAGAGATACTATGGAAATAATAAAAATCAAAAAATAGATATACAGTAGAAATAAATGGATATATATTGTTAAAGGATTGAAAACTAAAAAAAATTATATACTATAACTTCAAAAAACTAATGATACAGACAATATATTTCGACATATTTCTATCTATTTCAATTATATTTCTAATTTTAATGCATATTCAACCAGAAAAGATTTTCCGAAAACATTCCACCAATATCTCTTCTATTTTTTCCCTTTCAGGACATCTTCCGTTTAGTTGTTCTTTCATAGAAGTCATGGATTTGCCAAGTCCGCAGGGATTAATCATAGCAAAGTGTTTTATATTCGGGTCTACATTAAGTGCAAATCCGTGACAAGTAACCCACTTGCTTACTCTTATGCCGATTGAAGCAATCTTCTTGTCATCAACCCCATTAGAGCTAACTCCGATGTTACTTCGGGATGTACGGTCACCAAATGGCGACCTATCTCTAACGGGGCGAACCCAGACACCTGTCATCCCTTTTATTCTTTTGGCTTTTATATTAAATTTTTCCAATAACTTTATAATCACTTCTTCAAGCATTCGCAAATAAAGATGAATATCTTTCCCGTAGTTTTTCAAATCGATTATCGGATATCCCACTATTTGACCCGGACCGTGATAAGTAATATCCCCGCCTCTGTCTATCTCGTGAACTTTTATCCCTTCTTTTTCTAGTTTTATAGAGGAGACCAATATGTTTTCCCTGCCACCATTTCTGCCGATTGTAAAAACGGGCGGATGTTCTACCAAAAGCAGCGTATCCGGAATTTGTCCTGCAGCCCTTTGTTTGACAAGCTCTTTTTGGATTTTGTATGTTTCTTGATAATCTTTTAATCCGAGGGACAGAATATTGAGATGTTCCAGCATTATTAAATGTTTCCCAAAAAGTCGCCTATTGTGACTATTTTAATATCTTTATGCTTGCACAAATTAAGAAGATGTTTGTCGCCGCTTATGATATATTTTGCTTTACCGTCAACCGCTAACGCAATGAATTTGTTATCTTCATTATCTTCTTTTACAAGGTTTACTTTTGTGGTTACATTGATAGGCTCAACGAAAGGGAAAAGCTCTTCTTCTAATATGTAGTTTATTTCAGCTTTTGTGAGATTAAATTTTGGATAAGATAATACTCTTATGTATTCTTCAGTTATTTCCTTTGAAATCAGAAAAATAATTTTCTTGTTTTGCCAAAGAGTTCGTATTTTCTCTGCAGTTCCTCCGAACAAAACCGCCGAGATAAATACATTGGTATCTATCACAACTCGCGGGAACATTAGATTTTCCTTGCCCATGTAATTGCTTTTTCTATACCTTTTTCGGTCAATCCCAATTTGGAAATTTTTTTGCGAATATCAGTAAGAGAATTTTTCTTTACGGAAGTCACTTTTACGGGTGTGAGAATTATTTTCTCTTCTATTGTCTCAGCTTCAAAATACTCTACATCTTCAAATCCCTGTATGATTCTTTTAGGCAGAGTAATCTGGTTTTTTACAGTTTTCTTACACAACATATTTTTTCACCTCCGCCTGAATATTAAACGACTACAAGGAAGTTGTCAAGTAAGGAAGCATTACTGCATTGCAGGGTTAACCAAGGAGATTTGAATAAATTTCCGGTTATTCCGAACTGCTTTTATTGTAGTTGCCGATTGAACGGCTAAAAAGTAGATATACTTAGATATACGTGGATATACGGTAGAAATACAATAGAAATACGTTGTAGACAGGCAATATATATCAACATATTTCCAAGTATTTCGACTTATATCAAAGTTTTACTTCTATATATTTCCATTATATTTCTAATTTCATTATTTTATTGTAGTTGCCGATTTATCGGCGTATTAAACAAATTCATTGGCAAATTAAAGAGAAAATTTACCCACGCACAGTTTCGCCACTAATGAAATGGCGGACGATGCGGCCCTGAACCACGAAGGGTTCAGAGTTCTTGTCCCGCACATTACATGGTGCGGGAGATTCCGCTCCACGAAATCTTATAGCATAAAGCATGGCTTGGAGTCGTGGAGCTTCACATCTTCTCCAGCGTTTCTATACCCAAAATGCTTAATCCATTCTCCAAAACTTGTTTGACGCAACTTGCCAATAGCATACGGGCTTTTCTGAGCCCTTCATCAGCCTTTAATATCGGGCATTTGATATAAAAGTTGGAGAATACTTGCGATAAGTTATAAAGATAATTGATGAGTATTGTTGGTTTGAGCGTTCTTTCGGATTCTTCTATTGTGCCTTCGAAATTGGAAAGAATTTTTATTAAATTGTTTTCTTCATCTGTTTTTAATAAAGAAAAATCGATTTTTTCGTCTATTTTTTTCTCGTATTTCCTCAAGATTGAATTTATTCTCGCGCAAGCATATTGAATATATGGACCCGTATCTCCTTCAAATTGTAACGCTTTCCAGCTGAAAGTTACATTTCGCTCCGGAGTAACTTTTAAGATTGAATACTTTATTGCTCCGTAAGCGATTTTTTTTGCGTCTTTATCGTCAATGTTGTTATGTCGCTGTTTTATTTCTTCCCTTGCTTTTTGCAGTGCCTCTTTCATAAAATCTTCCAACAAAACAAGGTTGCCTTTTCTTGTTGACATTTTCCCGGTTTCCAAAAGGACAAAAGAATAAAAAACAGGCTGAGGAGAAGGTTTCCCCAGCAATGTTAAAGCCGCTTTTAGCTGTTGGAAATAAAGCTTCTGGTCTTCTCCAAGAACAATAATGCTTTTGGATTTTTTCTTATCAATATGGTAAGCAAGGTCTCTCAACGGATACAAGCTTGTTTTATCCGCTCTGGTTAGGACTAAGAAAGGACTTTCCATAGGAAGGTTGGAATCTTTCTGGTCAAGCACATATCTTTCTTCCTCGTCCATAAACAGTTTTCCCGTTTTTTCTAATTCTTTTAAAACTTGAACTGTTTTTTTTGTCCAAAGATAGTCTGACTCGTAATCAAATTTATCATACTTGATATCCAGTTCGGAAAAAATCTTTACCTGGCCTTCAACACAAATATCTACAATATCTCTAAATCGTTTCTTTGTTTTCTCATCACCTTCTTCAAGTTTCTTTAATAATTCAAAAACCTTTTGTTCCAATTCCGGAGTTTTTTCAATTTTTTCGTTTATTTTGATATAGAGATTTAATAAATCATTAAACGTTATTTTTTGTTTGTCTTCCGCGCCCAAAACAAGCATTGCTATTTGTTTACCGATATCATTTACAAAATAATGTGTTTCGATATCATACCCTTGAAATCTTAAAAGACGCACGATAAAATCACCGAGTAAAGCGTTTCGCGCTCTTCCTATATGAGGTGAAGCATTTGGATTTATGCTTGTATGTTCGATAAATATCTTCTCTTTTGTGTGTTTTTGGCAACCGAATTTATTTTTCTCTTTTGTGATTTTTATTAGAATATCTTCAGCGATAATTGTTTTATTGACAAGAAAATTCAAATAAGCCCCTTTAGTCTCAACTTTTTTAATAAGTTGGTTGGGTTTGATTTTACCTGCTAAATCTTGAGCGATCTGAATAGGGCTTTTTTTAAAGGTTTTAGCCAAAACAAAACAAGGGAAAGCGTAATCCCCAAAACCTTCGGGAGGAATTTCTAAATTGATTTCTTTTAGATTTGTGATTTTCTTTAACTGTTTTATTATTTCTTCTCGAGGATTCATGTTTTTAATCAGAAAACAAGATAGAAATAAATTGAAATACATGGAAATATGTTGAAATAAATTGTCTGTATACTATGTATTTCTACGTATATCCATTTATATCTACCGTATATCTTTTTTTAATACGCCGATGAATCGGCAACTACAATAAAATTAGAAATATAATCGAAATATATGGAAATAAATTGTTTCTTACTACGTATTTCTATTGTATATCCACTGTATATCTATGTATTTCGTTTATAGTTTATGTTCTTCGCATCACCCCACACTTTTTCCAACTGATAGTAATTCCTTAATTCTTTATGAAAGATATGTATAATTACTCCGTTGTAATCCAAAAGTATCCATTTGCTTTCAGGCGTACCTTCAATATGGTTTGCTTTGATACCTTTTTGGGACAGCTTGTCGGTTATTGCATTGGCAACAGTTTTGATTTGGACCTGACTTTCGCAGGAAAGAATTACGAAATAATCGGTTAGAACGCTAAGGGGTTGCAAGTTTAGGATAACTATATCTTCTGCTTTTTTTTCCTCTGCCGCTAAAGCTCCTATAAGGGCAATTTTCTTGAAATTAATGATGTTCCCACCTCTTGTTTTAGGAAATTTTTGCGCTTATTTTGTTTATTTGGATAGAATTTTAACCTAAAACAACGAATGATTCAACCCCGTTAGAGATGTTAATCTGTCAAAAACTTAGTTAATGTAAAGCTATAAAAGTAATATAATTAAGGCAGGAAATCTCGTAGATACAGAAACACCTAAAGGCATTATCTTATCCCCGCCTTGCCGTCGAGGCAGGTCTAACGAGGTTGACAATCGACGCTTAAAAATGATACACTGTAATCCAATTCGATGGAAGTAGAAAAGATTCTACATATCGTAGCAAATGAGATAAAAGATTTTTATTATCAGCCCAACTTAAGGCATGTAGATGACTATGAGTTGAAAGAGTTTGCGGTCAACTATGGGATTAGAACTCAACATGGCAGTTTGGCTTTCACCTCAAATACGCAATGCTCCTCTTTACCGTTAACCGTTTATGTCGGAGGTAAGGATGTTGCGCAGAAAAATCTAAATCCTTCCCAGATCCGCATTCTTCGAGAACTTCCCACAACTCTGACAAAAGTTCACCATTACGCAAAAAAAGTGCCTTTTACATGTGTCGAAAAGAAAATGTGCAATAACGAAGATTTTAATTTGCACTGTACATTATTCACATCGCTTCACAAAAAAGAAAGCGTAAAATTGCCTTTTTTGTGGAGCCAGTCTTTATTCAATCCGCAAAAAAAACGGGCGTTAAAACTTCATCTTATCTGCATTCCCGAATCGCCTCAGAGACAAACAATCGTTTTTCCGGAAATGGGCGTAACATATGTGCTTGGGAGTGATTATTTTGACGAGATAAGAACTAGCTTTTTGCGGATGGCTATGTGGTTTGCCAAAGCAAACGGGATTCAGGTTCTTTACGGCGCAAGTAAACTCGTTACGCATTACTATAGCAAAGAAAAAAAGTTCAAAAATTATGCGGTGATTTTTGTTGGTCCGTCTCAAACCGGTAAAACAGCTTATTTGAACGACAATTTTTCTTTAAACGCCAAAGGCGAAGATGCAAGACCATTGCAAGATGGAATCTTATTTATAAGAAAACATAATCAGGTTCTTGGCGCGGAAAAAACTTTTTTGGTAAAAGCTCAAGGATTGGAATCTCATTTAAAGCCTCTTCTTTACAGAGCTGCGCTTAACAGAAAAACAAATTTTGAAAATGTCGTTATTGACCATCAAGGCAGATTAGATTTTCAGGACAGCACTGTTACGGATAATGGTCAAGCATTAATTCAAATACAAACCCTGAACCGAGCTTGCTCTGGTTCGGGGCAAGATGTAGGGCGATCAAATCCTGCTTTTTTATCCGAAAAAAATTCTTTAAGCGAAGAAAATTTTAATTTGTCTTCAATAGAAAAACTGGACGGGTTGAAAATATTTATTATGACAAAATTCAATACAGTTGTTCCGCCGATTTGCAAACTCGAACCCGAACAAGCATCCGCTCTTTTTATGTTGGGTGAATCCGTTTACGACAGCAAGATTATTAGAAATCCGGCAAGCAATCCCTATTTGATAGGAAACGCAGAAGAAGAAGCAGAAGGACTTTTAAGTTTTGCAGAAAATAACAAACAAAAGGTTGAAACTTATTTAATCAATACAGGTAGCGTTGGAGAATCGTTTAGTAAAGAAGTCAAAAAGAAGAGAAAATCAAGGCCCAAAAAAATAGAAAACCAGGATCTTTCCCGTATAGGAAAAGCTATCTTTAAAGGAGATATTAAATGGGGGAAAAGCCGATATTGGCAAGTTCTTGTGCCCAAGGTGATAGAAAATGTCAATTTAGATAAATATGAACTCGAAAATTTCTACGGCGCAGATGATATTAAAAAAGCTGTCTCAGCGTTGCGCTTAGAAAGGCAAAAATATCTAAAAGGTTTCCCAAAGCTCCCTTCTTGTATTAAAAAAGCCATTATCTAGTTATAAAGGATAACAGAGGACAGACAACAGAAAAACACAGAATGGAAATACGTGGAAATATAATGGATGTATATAGATATACGTAGAAATATATTGTAACAAGGCAACATATTTCTATATATTTCCCTGCCCGCCTCGCCACTGCTTTAATGGCGGGACAAGCAGGCGGGAATTTATCTCTATCTTATTTTTTAATATCTGATTTCTGAATGCTGTCTTCTTAAGTCTAACCGAATAAAATGAGGTTAAATTGCAATCTCTAATGAATCCCAAAAAATTAAAAACATATCATATCACTACCGATATTCTCATAATAGGTAGCGGCGTTGCCGGCCTTGAGTCGGCACTTGTTGCGTCCAAATACGGAAAAGTAGTTATAGCAACCAAGAAGAAACTTCCCGACTGCAATACTAATGAAGCTCAGGGAGGAGTTGCCGTTGTGCTTTCGAGTAGCGATACATACGCAAAACATATAGAAGACACATTAAACGTTGGTAACGGATTGTGTAAAAGAAAAGCTGTGGAAGTTTTGGTAAAAGAAGGTCCCAAAAGAGTAAAAGAATTAATAGACAGCGGCGCCAATTTTGATAATAAAAACGGAAAAATTCTTTTTACTCAAGAAGGCGGTCATAGTTTAAAAAGAATAATTCATGCTCAGGGCGATGCAACAGGAAGAGAAATAGAAAAGACCCTTATTTCCTGTGTCCATAATTCAAAAAATATTAAAGTTTTGGAAAATACTTTTTGCATTGATTTGATCCTCAAAGATAATCATTGTTTGGGGGCGTACATGTTCACCACAAAAGAAGGGTTATTTTCTGTTTTGGCAGATAAAGTAATCCTTACCGCAGGCGGTGTATGTCAAGTTTACAGGGAAACTACAAATCATGCCGTTGCCACAGGCGATGGTATTGCTATGGTTTATAGGGCAGGAGGACAATTGCAAGACATGGAATTTATCCAATTCCATCCTACTGCTTTATATGTTGCAGGGACTTCAAGATTGTTGATTTCCGAATCTGTTAGAGGCGAAGGCGGCGTTTTAAGAAATAAATACGGGGAAAAATTTATGCTTAAATATCATCCTTCCGGCGATTTGGCTCCCCGAGATATTGTATCCAGAGCAATTATAAAGGAAATGGAATTAACGGATTCACCAAATGTATATCTTGATGTCAAAAGTATCCCTTATCACAAGGTGAGAAAAAGATTTCCCAATCTGGTAAACATATGCGAAAAAGTAGGATTAAACGTAGGTAAAAATCTTGTTCCTGTTCGCCCCTCTGCTCACTATACCATTGGAGGCGTAAAAGTAGATTTGAAAGGCAGGACATCTATAAACAATCTCTTTGCATGCGGAGAAGTTGCTTCTTCCGGCGTTCACGGAGCAAATCGCCTGGCTTCAAATTCATTATTAGAAGGATTGGTTTTTGGTTATAGGACAGGCAAAGAAGCAGGGCAAACTCTTGGGGGAAAAAGAAAAATTAAAGAATCAATCTATATCAAGAACCATCCTTCTCAGTTGCCATTCAATCTTGACCTGGAAGATATTAAAAATTCTTTAAGGAGTTATATGACTAGAGATGTAGGAATTGAAAGGAAAGAAGACAAGCTAAAGGAAGCAAAAGATAAAATAAAATTTTGGATGGATTATGTTCTTGTAAAAGAATTTTCTTCCCCAAAAGGGTGGGAACTTCAAAACATGCTTACAGTAGCTTCTTTGATAGTAAAATCCGCTCTTATAAGGAAGGAATCCCGCGGCGGTCATTATAGGTTGGACTATCCAAAAAGAAATGATAAAATTTGGCAAAAACATATTATCTTACAAAAAGAAAAAGTTAAATATGAGAAATAACCCGTTGCTTGATATCAACCTTTTTTTAAATTATTTTAAAAAGGGAAAGCAAGCGACAGACGGGAAAACTACAACAAGAAAGGAGATATAAACATATGAAAAAAAAGAAAATATTTTTTGCCCTTATTGTCTGCATGCTCTTTTTTCTTTATGGGAACTTTGAACTAAAATCCCCTGCCAGCTTCGCATCAGGCGAGGAAGAAATTTTTTCAAAAGACACTGAAAAATTGGAATTTTCCCTTAGATGGAATGGCATAATAGGCGGCAAATCAACAATAGATTTCAAAAAAATTCCTTTACCCGATTTGGAACAAAAATCTTATTTTTTCAAGTCCCAATTAAAAACTGTGGGCTTAGCGGATATATTTTTTAGAATTAGGAATGAATATTCTACGCTTGTAATTCTCGACTCAAAAGAAATCTTGCCGATATGGTGGGAAGTAAAACAGGAGGAGATAAATTATAAATACGAAGAGAAAACGGATTTTGTGGAACTTTTAGCAAAAGAACCCGGTTTACAAAATCCTTTATCATCTTTATTTCTAATCCGTTTGAAAAAGTGGGAAGTAGGTGAGAGCGTTATTGTGCCTGTGTTAGTTCAAAAGAAAATTCATCCCATAAAAGTGCAAGCAGTTTCAAAAGAACCTTTGAAAATTTACGGCAAAACTTTCGATACTATTGTGATTGATGTTGCGACACAAGATGTTACATTGGGCATTTCCTCTACCAAAATAAGTGACATAAAAATATGGTTGACCGACGATGAGAGAAAACTGCCCATTTTGATGAAAGCCAACACTGCAGTAGGTCCCATAACAGTTTTGTTGGATAACAGAGAAGAACTGATGAAATAAATGTGGATATACATAGATATGCAGTAGATATAAATGGAAATACGTGGAAATATAATAGAAACACATTGTAACAAGGCAATATATTCCAAGGTATTTCTTAAAAATACTGCAGTTGCCGATTTATCGGCGTTGTTTATTGTTGTTTGTAGTGGCAGAGTTTACTCTGCAAATAAAAAAAGCGAAGCAAGCCCTGCCCCGTAGCAGACGAGAATTTGGCAGGCAAGCAATACTCAATTTCTAATAGGGTGAATATCTAATTTAGGAATTCGACATTGGGCATTTCATTAGGAATTAGAAATTGGTAATTAGGAATTTAAGTAGGGTATAACAAAACATGTAGTTGCCGATTTATCGGCGTATTAAAAAAAGATATACGGTAGATATACATTGTTAAATGATTGAAAACTAAAAAAATTACATGCTATAACTTCAATAAACTAATGATAAAGACAATATATTTCGTGAGTTTTTAAACACTATGATTCTGGAAAGATTTTGGGAAAAATTAATAGACAAGATAGAGAATATAGACAAGGGGGAAATTCGCCAGTATATTGGCGAACTTCTTTGGGAAAGAGGTCTTTTAGAAAATATTTTCAATTCTCTTACAGAAGGAATACTCGTTTTAGATTTTGACAATAACGCTGTATATATAAATAAACGTCTTAACGAGATAATGTCTATTGATATAAACGACCTGTTTGGTTCTTTTTCGTTCTATGACAAACGTTTAGCGCATTTGATATTGGAAAGCAAAAAGGAATTCAAAGACGAAATAGTAGAGGTCTCAGAGCCCCGCCACCGTTTGCTTAAAATGAGCAAATTAGCCCTTTTATCGAAAAAAGGGAAACCCTTAGGAGGGATTGTAATAATAGATGACATCACTCAAGAAAGAAAAACTCAAGAAGAAAGGGCAAGCGGAGAAAGGTTTGCGATTTTATCACAACTTGCAGCCGGCGTTGCACACGAAGTCGGCAACCCTTTAAATGCTCTTCAGATTCATCTTGAACTTTTAAAGAAGGAAATTAAAAAATTATCTGCCAATTCCCAGGAAAAACTTGTCGGTTTTGTGAAAACTATAAGAGAAGAAATAGACCGACTGGATAAAATAGTCGAACAATTCCTTGAAGCATCTCGCCCCTCACTTCTCAAATTAGAGGAAGTAAAAATAGAAAATATAATAAAAGAGGTTATCACTTTCTTCTCGCCCGAGTTTAAAAAAAATAATATAGAAATAAAAGAAAGCTTTTCTCCATATATTCCTTCCTTTCTTCTTGACCGTATTCAGATAAAACAAGCGTTACTGAACATCTTTAAAAATTCCTTAGAAGCAATGCCTAAAGGCGGAAATATTTATATATCCACTTTTTTAAGAGGCGACATAATTGAAGTAGTAATCAAAGATGAGGGAATCGGTATTGCTGAAAATAATCTTTATAGAATATTCGAACCGTATTTCACGACAAAAACGGAAGGTTCGGGTTTGGGTCTGATGATAACATATCGCATAATCAAAGCTCACAGCGGAGATATAAAATTCAAAAGTAAATTAGATGAAGGCACCGAAATTACCGTAATCCTTCCCTTGAAAAGAGATAATGTCCCCCTTCCTGCGCGTTTTGGAAGACCTCCTCTCTTAAAAAATTTTACAGGTTCTCACAATATTACGCAGAAAAAAATAAAAAATGAAAGTTCCGATTCTGTTTTATCACAAAATTAGCCGACCAAATCCTAAGGCAAAAGTATCAGCCCTATATGTTACACCATATAATTTTCGCCGTCAGATGAGGTATCTTAAGTGGCGCAGTTATAAGACCATCAGCTTATATGAATTGCTCAATTGGCTTGACGGTACAAAAAAACTTCCCCCAAAATCTATTATTCTCACATTTGATGACGGATATGAGGACAATTATACTTACGCATTCCCTATTCTAAAAGAGTTCGGATTTACCGCGACTATTTTTCTGATAACAAAAGATATCGGCGGTTCATCCGGATGGATAAATAGTGAGGAAACTATAAAAGAACCTCTACTCTCGTGGGATAAGATAAAAGAAATGGCGAATTACGGTATAGATTTTCAGCCGCATACTCATACACATCCATCCCTACCTAAACTGGATAAAGAAAAAATAAAAGAAGAACTCGTTATTTCAAGAGAGATAATCGAAAAACAACTGGAAAAGAAAGCGGATTTTTTATGTTATCCATACGGACACTTCAATTCTGGGGTGCAACAGATTCTAAAAGAAGTCGGCTATAAATGCGCTTTAACTACAAAAAGAGGCCGAGTAAAGCAGAACGACAACCTTTACGCACTTAATAGAATAGGGATTAAAGATACGCACGGATTATTCCGTTTTATAAGGTATGTAGAATTTAAGTATAGATGAACTAAAAAGTTAATATAGGTTAATAAGAGGTTAACAAGGGTTAAAAATGGTTGCATTAAAAGCAACCAATATTAACTTTGCCCGCCACAAAGATTGGCGGGCATTATTAACTTATTTTAACCGTTATTAACCAAGTTTTTTATTCCCACTTTTTTTTAAGTTCCTCGGTAATTGCCCTTGCTTTGACACTATTCACAAAATCGTCTTTGTTTTCTTCGGGTTCTTCAGGAAGTTCTTTTCTAACGGGGGAAACTTTGCTTATTAGCTCAAGCGAAGATATAAGTTTACAAAAATGCATTTTTGCAAAATCTTTGATTTCCCTGTCATCTGTTGCTATTACCAGCGATTTTGAATTTTTACTTCTTTCTATAAGGGATTTAATGTGGTCGTCAGCCGTTCCGTTTTTTGTATAAAAAACACTTATATTCGAGGTTCCTCTGTTAGGCAAATCACCGAATTCTTCTTTCCCGTCAAAGACTACCATTATCCCACCAAACATTTTATCTCTTCTGCTCAATATGCTTATAAAATGGTCTCTTCTTGCTTCCAGAGTCTTATCTCTTAACCCCATCTGCATAAGCACATTATATCCGTCAACGATTAGCATTATTTTACTCCTCTAATCCTCCCTAAATTTCTAATTACTAATATCCAATTTCTAATCAAATGTCCAATTCTTCAAAATTTCTTTGATATTCTGTCATTGGAGCATTTTAAATTAGATTATTCATTGGAAATTAGGAATTGGGTATTGGAAATTCTTTGTTTGGCAATTTTACATTTTAAATTGTTTTTTGATGATATTCTCCGCTTCCTGTAGGGCCTTATCCAATTTACTTATATCTTTGCCTCCGCCTGTTGCCATCTCGGCTCTACCTCCGCCGCTTCCACCCGCAATTTTAGAGATTTCGCCTATTATCTTCCCCATATTGAGTCCTTTTTTTACTAAATCACTGGTAATGCCCCCGACAAATATGACATTTTTATCTTTTACTGACCCAAAAACAACAACAGCGGAGTTTTTTATTTTGTCTTTCAAGATATCAACAGCTCTTCTTAAACTGTCTCTGCCAACTCCGTCTATTCTTAAATTAACAACGCTTATTCCGTTTATAGTTTTAGCTTTATCCGACGCATTGTTTATCTTTTCAAGTAAAGTTTGTTCCGATAACACCCCTATCTGTTTTGAAAGAAGTTTTTGCCGGTCAAGTAATTCTTCAATCCTTTTATCTATAGATTCCGGGGACACCTTTAAAAGACCGGATATTTTTTCGACAGAACGCATTTTATTTCTGATTAGTGTATAGGCGGGCTCTCCCGCTACTGCTTCGACTCGCCTCAAACCTTTTCCTACAGAACTTTCGCTCGCTATATGAAACATGCCTATCTGTCCAGTATTTTTTACATGAATTCCTCCGCAGAATTCCTTGCTTGTATCACCAACCGAAACCACCCGTACAAACTCGCCGTATTTTTCACCGAAGAAACTTAAAGCGCCTTTCTTTTTGGCTTCTACAAGCGATAAATTTTCTATTTTTACAGGTATAATTTCTCTTATTTTTTCGTTAACTATTTCTTCTATTCTTGCAAGCTCCTCTTTTGTAATCTGGGAAAAATGTGAAAAGTCAAACCTTAAGTAATTTTCCTCAACAAGCGAACCTGATTGCTGAATGTGACTTCCCAATACGGTTCGCAGAGCGTATTGAAGCAAATGCGTTGCGGTATGATGGCAGGCGATATTTTGTCTTCTTTGTTTGTTTACCGTTAAATGTATTTTTTCTCCTTTTTCTATTTCTCCTTCTTCTATTTTCGCATTATGGACTATTAATCCTTCTTTGCCATAATACACATTGTCTATGCTACCCTTTGCTTTTTTCGTCTGAAAACTGCCCATATCAAAAACCTGACCACCCATTTCCGCATAAAAAGGGGTCGAGCCGATAATTAATCCAACTTCTGTATTGCCTATTTTCCTTTTATAATCGACGCTGTCTTTAACAATAGAAAGTATCTCAGTATCGCATTGTAATTTTTCGTAACCTACGAATTTTGTAGAGCCGAATTTTTCCGACAGATGCTCATATAGTGTTGCTTTGTCGGAAGTTTTCGTATCTCCTGACCATGCAAGCCTTCCCTTCGTTTTTTGAGAGTCCATTTCCTTCTGAAATCCCTTTTTGTCTACTTCAAAACCTTCCTCGCTTGCAATTTCTTCAACCAAATCCGAAGGCATCCCGTATGTATCGTAAAGTTTAAATAATTCTTTCCCATATATGATATTTTGTTTTTTCTCTTTATGTTTTTGAAAAATTTCTCCCAAAATTTTAGAACCTTCCCTAAGAGTGCGTTTATAGGAATCTTCCTCGCTTTTTAAAACTTTGGCGACATGCTCCTTCCTGTCTTTTAAATCAGGATATGCCTCTGCCGTTGTTTTTATTACGGTAGGAATGAATTCATATAGGAAAGGAAGTTTGAGCTTTATTTTTTCTCCCTGCCTTGCGGCATTTCTGATAAGTCTTCTTAGCACATAACCTTTTCCGTCGTTGGACGGGAAAACCCCGTCGGAAATCAAAAATACAATCGCTCTTATATGATCCGAAATAATTCTTATTGGCCTTACGTTTTCTTTATTGTATTTTGTTTTCGATTTTTCGCATATAGATTGGACAAGAGGAGAAAAAACATCGGTTAAAAAATTATCTTCCATTTTTTGCATAATAGCCGATGCTCTTTCCAACCCCATTCCCGTATCGATATTTTTTTGTGGCAATGGTTCCAAACTTCCGTCTGCTTTTCTATTGAATTGAGTAAATACAAGATTCCAGAGTTCAAGATGGCGTCCGCAATCACAGTTTATATCGCAACTTTTTTTACCACACCCGAACGCTTTCCCTCTGTCAATAATTATTTCTGAACAGGGGCCGCAAGGACCCGTTTCTCCTGCATCCCACCAGTTAGTGCTTTTCCCCAAAGGCACTATCCGTTCTTTTTTAACACCTATTTCTTTGCTCCATATTCTGTAAGCCTCTTCATCATCTTCGTAGACGGAAATCCAGATGCTTTCTTCCGACAGCTTAAAGGTTTCTGTTACAAACTGCCAAGCCCACTGAATCGCTTCTTCCTTAAAATAATCACCGAAGGAAAAATTGCCAAGCATTTCAAAAAATGTATGATGTAGAGGACTTTTTCCGATAATCTCTATATCCGAAGTTCTAAAACATTTCTGGCAAGTCGTAACCCTTTTTAATTTCTTATCACCCAGCCCTAAAAATTCTTTTTTGAATTGATTCATTCCCGCGCCGGTAAATAACAGCGTAGGGTCGTCTTGCGGTATTAAAGAAGAAGGGGGTTTAATAATATGCCCTTTCTTTTCAAAAAATCTAAGAAATTCCGTTCTAATTTCGCTTGATTTCATAGTATACTTTTAAATCGGTTAATAACGGTTAAAAGAGGTTATCAATGGTTAACATATGGTTGCAAAAAACTTAAAATGCAACTTTTATTAACCCATGTTAACTTATATTAACTTCTGCTAACCTTTTTTTTAAAACAGTCCCAACGTCTTGCCTTCATTGTCGATATCCACATCCATATACGCAGCGCGAGAAGGAAGTCCCGGCATTGTCCGCATCTGGCCAAGTAACGGATATAGAAAACCCGCTCCTATTGAAGCTCTTATATCTCTTACCGGCACACGGAAACCTTTAGGCGCGCCTTTTAAATTAGGGTCATGCGAAATAGAAAGATGTGTCTTAGCCATATTTATCGGTAACTTGCTGTAACCTAATTTTGTATAAAGTTTTATTCTCTTTTTTGCTTGCGGAGAATAATCGACGCCATCCGCGCGGTATATTTTCTTAGCAATAGTTTCTATCTTTTCTTCAATTGATAAATTATCAGGATAAAGAAAATGGAAATTATTAGGCATATCGCAGGCTTTTACTATAGCTTCAGCCGCTTCTATACATCCTTCGCCTCCTTTTGCCCAAGGGTCTATAGGAACAGCAAAGCTTGCTCCGTTATCAACAGCATACTTCTTAACAAAATCCGTTTCCTGAGGTTTATCGTCTGTAAATTTGTTGATAGTAACTACAACGGGTATGCCGAAACTAAGCATATTTTCTATATGCACTTTTAAATTCTCGCAGCCCTTTTCCAAGGCAGGCATATTATCTTTTGCTACGAGTTCTCTATTTAATTTCTGTCCCGGCTTTAATTCAAAAGCACCGCCGTGCATTTTTAAAGCTCTTATGGATAAAGTAATTACTACACAATCTAATTTTAAATTGGCTTGTCTACAAACTACGTCAATTAATTTTTCCGCTCCGCAGTCAGCGCCAAATCCGCTTTCAGTAACCACATAATCAGCTAACTTAAGCGCTGCAAGATTGGCTATAACAGAATTATTACCATGAGCTACATTGGCAAAAGGGAATCCGTGAACTATGGCGGGAGTATTTTCAAGCGTCTGCACCAAGTTTGGTTTTATAGCGTCTTTCATCAACACAGTCATTGCACCGGCTACTTTTAAGTCTTCTGCGGTTACGGGTTTTCCATCATAAGTATATCCCACCACCATTCTTCCCAATCTTTCCCTTAAATCTTTCAATGAATTAGTTAAGGAGTGAATGGCAGCGGTCTCTGTGGCTACAGTAATATCATAACCTGTCTGTCGCGGATAACCGTTAGCTTTTCCGCCCAAACCAATTACTATATCTCTTAAAGCCCTGTCACTTACATCGACACATCTGTTTATTGTTATGAAATTAGTATCGATATTGAGCTTGTTGCCGTGAGCAATATGAGAATCAAGCGCGGCGTTTAATAGATTATGAGCCGTATCTACTGCATGAATGTCTCCTGTAAAATGAAGATTTATATTCTCCATTGGGACAACTTGCGAATATCCTCCTCCGCAGGCACCGCCTTTTATTCCGAAAGTCGGACCCTTTGAAGGCTCGCGAATAACATTGCAGGTTTTCTTGCCAATTTTAGAAAGAGCCATCCCTAAGCCCAGATTAGTAACTGTTTTACCTTCCCCTAAAGGTGTAGGGGTTATAGCTGTAACAGTTATGAATTTGCCTTTAGGTTTATCTTCTAATCGCTTGAGTATATTAAGGTCTATTTTCGCCATATAATTGCCGTGAGATTCTAACTCGTCTTGTTGCACTCCTAACTTATCGGCAATCTCGCTAATAGGCTGCATTTTTGCTTGTTGAGCAATTTCCAAATCCGATAACATTGTCCAAACCTCCTGATTTTGTTTTTGTAAGTTAGTAATTTACTAAAAATAGCTACTGTTAGTCAATCTAACTCCACAAAAACAGGTATATGTTTTTGTGGGATGGTTAACATAAGTTAACACAGGTTAACATTGGTTAACAAAGCCCGCCATTAAACATTGGCGGGCAAGGTTGCTTTTAAAGCTTTTTCCTGCAACTGTTATTAACCTCTTATTAACCCTTTTTAACCATTGTTAACGTGTTTCTCATATTATCAACATCGCATCTCCAAAACTATAAAAACGATAATTTTTTTTGATAGCTTCTTGATAAGCTCTTAATATCAGTTCTCTTCCGCCAAAAGCGCAAGTTAACAATAGTAAAGTTGATTTGGGAAGATGAAAATTAGTAATAAGCGTATCTATAGTTTCGAATTTATAACCCGGATAAATAAAGAGCGAAGTTTTTCCCATATTTTTGCTTATTTTGCCATTCTTAAATGCGCTTTCGAGAGTTCTTACACTTGTAGTTCCCACAGCAACTATTCTTCCCTTTATTGCTAATTGCCTGTTTATTTTCTCTATCTCCTCGTTTCTTAACTCGAAATATTCCTCATCCATTACATGTTCTTCTAAGATTTCTGTTTTTATGGGATTAAAAGTGCCTCTGCCAACTATAAGTGTTATCGTCGCAACCGATATCCCTTTGGCTTTCAGCCTTTCAAGCAATTCTTTCGTAAAATGAAAACCTGCTGTAGGCGCCGCTATAGCCCCCTCTTTTTTGGCATAAACAGTCTGATATCTTTCTTCCGAAGTATCAGTTCTCTTTGTAATATACGGGGGTATGGGCGCTTCTCCTACATCATTTAAAATTTCCCTAAAATTTCCTTCATACTCAAAATTTACAGTATATATTCCCTCGTTAGAATCCTCTATTTCACCTTTTAACCTGCCTTCGCCGAATATCATCCGAAGGCCTTTTTTTATTCTACCCGAACCCTGAACAAGACACTTCCACCGATTGGTATTCACCCCGCCCCTTGTAAAAACCTGTCCCTCGGAACAAGGGGCGGGGTCAACAAGCAGAATATTTACTTTACCGCCTGTTATCTCTTTTTTACCTAAAAGTCGCGCGGGAAATACTTTCGCATCATTTATTACTAATAGGTCGCCTTTATTAAGAAAATCACCTATATCGCTAAAGACTTTATGCTGGATAGTTTTGTTTTTTCTGTCAACAACCATTAACTTGGAACTGTCTCTTGGCGTTACAGGTTCTTGCGCAATAAATTCTTTTGGAAGTTCGTAATTAAAATCGGAAAGTTTCATTTTTTTTGGATATAAGATAGAGGGTTTACCCCGTTAGAGATAGGTCGCCACTGTATCTGTGGCGACCGCAAATTATAAATTGAGCGTGTATACGCCGTAACCTTTTTTACTCTGGACGAACTATATAAAACTATTTCACTTAATCTCTAACGGGGTGCCGAGGGGGGGACTTGAACCCCCATCCTCTTACAAGGACATGGCCCTCAACCATGCGCGTCTACCAGTTCCGCCACCTCGGCAATGTTTGGATATTTTAGCATATTGGGGGAATTGTACAAAAGACTTATGACGTTAGACTATAGGTTTATGACTGTAGATTTTTAAAATGGAAAGAAAAGGATAAAATTTTGGATTATAGAAACCAGTTAACAAATTTGCTGATGTTTTGATGTCCTATATATTTGCCTTGATTAATGATAGAGTGTTTTGATTTATATATTTCAAATCTTCTTTGATATTTTTTACAAAAATCTTTTCTGTTTTTATGTCGTCTTTCTTTTGAGTACCGTATTTAATATGATATTCAATGTTATTATTTTTGCAGAATTCAATTACTATCTCAGCACATTTTTGATAAAAATCTCTGTTTGCTCCAAATTTACTTGATTTAACGTTATAGTTTAGCTTTCCGAAAATAATTTTATCTACAAAGGTAATTTTGTTTAAAATTTTTCGTAAATCCTGTTGTATTAGATTTGGCGTTGGATATGGCTCCATGCTAACCCAAGTCTTTAATCCTTTGTTGTGTAAATATTCTAATGATTTGATTCTTTCTTCGTAAAGAGCAGAATAAGGTTCAAATCTTTTTTTAAATTTTTCATCTAAAGAAACTATGGTAGTTCCATATTCGTTATTTTTGCCATATCTTCTAGTATCAATCAAAACTTGCGGGTAAATCCCTTTTGTCAAAACAACACAACGGATATTATCTTTGTTTAATCTATCAATTATTTTCAATGTTAAATCCGATACTTCTGGATATTTGCACATAAAAGGATCCGTAGAAAAACATAGATGAACAAATTTAATTTTGTGTTTATATTTGGGGATTTCTTTATTTAATAATTCTAAAGCATTTACTACAATCTTTGGTTGTAGCCATTCCTCATAATCCTTAATAATTCCACATCTTTTTTTCATCATCATTGCATAACAAGGAAATCGGCAACCATGTGCGCATCCTTCTACATGATTTATACAAAAGTCAGCATATTCAACGCCACTTTGATAAAGCAAAGATTTCCTTTTAATGCTACGCATTTTTATATTATATTAAATAAATCATCATTATTAAAAGACCTGCACCTTGGTCTTGGATTTACTCTGTTTAGTTTCTTATTTTTTTCTAGTTTAATTAAGGCATCTTTAAAATCTTGAACTCTATATAAATGTTTCCCTGGCAACATTTTCTCTAATATATTATTTAATGATAAATTCCCTCTACCTGCAAATTCATTATATACTGCATTGGTTATGTCTTGTAGAAAAAACAATGTCTTTCTTCCAGGCTCACCTTCTACGAAATGGTCTTTCATTTTCTCTAAACCTCGCCTTTTTCTAGTTGCAAAAATGAGATAATACATATGAACATTATGAGAATTCTTAATGTTTTTAACTGCATAATACTTGAACCCCAGACCTTTTAGCCCTTGCAAATAAATATTTAAATATTTTCCCTTGGCAATTGAAGCAGATATAGTTCTTTTTCTCCTTTCCTGATATATTGAATCCCATTCTTCCGAACCGAATATTTTGATTAATTTTTTTCTCATCTCTGTATCTATTGTTTTCCCTTTCCAAAGAGGCATATATCTATTAATAGCCATTCCAAAAGGAAAATTAATAAGTAACTCGGCCTTGGACTTTTCTGATATTTTAATAATCGTATCCCAGTAAAGATCTCCAGCTTGTGGGTCTAATAGAGCTATGAAAGGTATATTATTATTTATTTGATTAAGGACTTTGATTATTTCAACGTTGCAATCACCCTTAAATATCTTAATAGGTAATTTAGGAAATAACTTCTTAAGTTTTTCTAATTCTTTTACTTTCTTTTCAGTGAGTTCAACAAGAAAGTAACAACTGAAAGGTGGATTTATCTCTAAAGCTAGAGTTGCTGAACCGCTAATAGTTTTTGATGTTTTTTTACTCGTACAGAATCCTGAACCTGCAAATCCATCTATAAAATAATATTCCTGATATCCTGCTCGGCTAATTATATTTGAGTAAGCACTAAGATATTTATAAATACAAGCAAGTTTTCTTTCTGACCATTCACCAACTTTCTTTCCAAAAACTTTTTTTGTCACGTTAAACTTATTATATTCCTCCACCAAGTGATTGGCAATTCTCTTTTAAATCCGAAATTCCATAGTCCCCCTGTTTCATTTCAATACCCGATGATTTCAAAGAAATCACTCTTCGGGTACAAGAGAAATGTAGGGGGAGAATATCGGAACTCTAGACAAATTCTAAATTATAATTTCCAAAATTCTAAACGTTTTGGTCATTTGAATTTTTGTCATTCGATATTGTTTAGGATTTCGTGCTTCGTGCTTCGGATTTGGGAATGATAATGTTTTTTAGTCTTATGTCCTTGGTCTATAGTCTGTCTTCTGTCGTCTGTCCTCTGTCTTC
>JAGLSL010000060.1 GCA_023135785.1 bacterium | reverse complement strand
GCTACTGCTCGCGAACTGGGAAAGAAAGGCATATCTGTCAACTGGAGTACCGTCCGCAGACTAATTAAAGAGAGACTCGACGAGAATCTTCAGTATAAGCTGAAATACTGCTTCGGTGGAATCGTCGCAAAGCCAAAGGATGATAATCTTCCTGAAATGGTTTACTGCTTTGCGGCTACTAGGTAAACCACCTAAATTTTTATGAGATCCTGCCTGGACCTGGTAAATAAAGATGTAACATTAGAGACCTTATGTTACATTCCCACGCCTAGGTTAGCTTTGCAGACTATGACTGCATTTAGGGGGGATATCCGAGCCCGGGGTAAAAATTTTTAAAAATAGGAGTAAATAAAGGTTCCTTTTTTATTCCGCAACCCTGCCCACTTCGCAAGCCCTCGGCTTCGCCGAGATGCGAGCAGGCGGACATTCAAAATCTTAATGTTTGAATTTTCCAAACTTATTGTTTTAGTCATTCGAATTTTTGTCATTAGATATTGTTTAGTATTTCGCCCCTAGAAATTGTTTAGCAATTTCAGGGACTTTGGTCCCAGAAATTCTCCGAATTTCTTGGGGATATTCGAATTTCGGATTTTATTAATACCCCCCTCTATCTCTTGTTCCCCTCGTTCTTCTGTTGTCTCTTCTGTGTCCGCCTCTTTTGGAATTATAGCCACCTCTTGATGGTCCATATCCTCCCCTGCCCCCTGAATTATAACCACCGCCTGCTGGACTAAAACTTCTGGATTTGGGAGGACGAGCTTCATCAATTCTTAATTTGCGTCCCTCAAAATCGGTCTCGCTTAATTCTGTTTTTGCTTTTCCGGCCGCTTCCGGAGTAGCCATTTCTATAAAAGCAAAACCTTTGCCCTGAATTAGATCAATTTTTGCAACTTCGCCATACTTAGCGAATAATTCTTTCAACTGTTCACTAGTTACCGCGTAATTGAGATTTCCTACATAAAGCTTGCTACCATGCATTCTATTTCTCCCTTGTCCGCCTTTGCTCGCCAAAGCGAGCTACGGCGGACACAGTCCGCCAAATAGTTCGCGAAGGAAAGCGAAAGACTCGTTTTAAACGCATCACATTATCAGCGCCATTTCTTTTTATTTTTGTTTTTCTACGTCTGAAAACATTTCTACTAGCTACCTATTAAGTACTATCCTCACCTCCTTTGAATTTATAACAGCCAAATTGTTATTATTTGGTTAACTTGCTTTTTATAAGCATATCAAGTTTCTGTGGTTCAACAGTGCCGATTCTATACATACCCCCACTTTTCATTATTAATTGAACCGCATCTAATCCTGATATATTAAAAAGAATGCCTTTCGGTGTCCAATGGATTCCCCATCCATACCACCATTTATTTCTGACAACAGCGCAGGACTTAATATCTTTTAATTTAAAACTTTTTCTAATTAGTCCCACACCAAATTTTATCTTGATAGAGTCATCGTCCACAATAATGGTTAAACTGGAAAATAAGATCATAAATATAAGAAGAATCCCAGCCGCTAAAAAGCCAACCCAACTTGAAGAAATAAGCCCTGAATATAAAGATAATATAATCCCTATTCCAATTGATATCAACACGCCCCATCCAGTCTGAACATGTTTGTATATTTCTTTGAGAATCATTTTTATCCTCCCGAAGCACTCCCTTAGGGAGTGCGAAGTCCCCCCTGTTACCCGCCATTGTTGTCTTGCCTCGCCAGTTTTCAGTGGCGGGAGTGGCGTAGTAGGGGGGATATATCTCTTCTATTTCCTAATTCGCCGTTCGGTATTTATTCCGTTAACCTCGGTCGCTAAAAGCGACTGTGCCAATGCTTTGCCTTTATGCAGTGTTTCTTCGTATTCAAGTTCCGGGTCGGAATCAGCTACGATTCCGCCTCCGACCTGAAAGAATGCTGTTTTATTCTTAATGATAATCGTTCGGATTGCGATATTCAAATCCATCCTCCTGTTAAATGATATATAACCGATTGCGCCCGTATAAATATTTCTCTTGGTTGGCTCAAGTTCCTCTATTATTTCCATAGAGCGCACTTTAGGAGCCCCTGTTATTGAGCCACCGGGAAATGAGTGTTTTACACAATCAACCGGCGTTATCCCGTCGACAACTTTTCCTTCTACAGTGCTTACTGTATGAAATACGGTGGGATTTGTTTCAAGCGCTACTAATTCTTTTACCCCGTTAGAGAGTTTTTCTCTAACGGGGATAGCGGGGCAAACGCCAACACTGCCGTAATAACAGAATTTCCCCAAATCATTTCTTTCAAGGTCTATAATCATTATAAGTTCAGCGCGGTCTTTTGGGGAATTTAACAATTCTTTTGCCAATCTTTTATCTTCTTCTTTGTTTTTGCCTCTTGGGCGCGTGCCTTTTATAGGACGGGTATGTATTTTGTTTGCTTTAAGATGAAGAAATCTTTCGGGCGAGGCGCTTATTACCGAAACTTCGGGAAAGTTTAAGAAAGCGGAAAAAGGCGCAGGGTTTATGAATGCGAGTTTTTCAAATAATTCAAAAGGCGATGAATTATATTGACACGAAAAACGCTGTGATAGGTTTACCTGGAAAATATCGCCTTTTTTTATGTAATCTTTCGCCTTCAATATAGCGTTTAAGTATGCATCTTTCTTGAAATTCGATTTAAGTTCAGACGAGTTATTATATAAGGATTCATTGCTTTTTTTTAATCGCACAGGGGGGGTTAATAATTTTTTGATTTTATTTTTTCTATCTTGAGGCGTATTTATCCAAAGTATGAAACTCTCTTTTGTTTTATGGTCCCAATATAGGACCCAGTCGTAAAAAGGCAGGATACAATCGGGTAAATTTAAGTCATCTGTTGTGTGTTGATGTATTTTTTCAAGCGTAAAGCCCATATCATATCCAAAATATCCGAGCATTCCGCCCGTAAAAGGAAGTGAAGAAGGAAGATTTTGTTTACCTGATTGTTCGGTATAGATTTCGCGCAGTATATTAAAAGGATTGCCTGTTTTATGTATTTCCTGTCCGTTTGTAATTAATGATGTTTTTCTCCCTTTCGCCTTGAATATCATATAGGGAAAAGCGGTCATAAAAGAATATCTACCCCATGAGGAATTTTTCATACCGCTTAGAAGCAACGACGAATATGGGTAATCCTTGAAATTTCTAAATACATCAAGCGGGGAATAAGAATAAGGGAAAGATTCGATAATCATTTAATAAGACCAAAGACTATAGACCGAAGACCACAGACTTAAAACCAATATTTTTAATTTTAGTTTATTTTTCAAATGTCTTTAGTCTGATGTCTACGGTCAGATTTCATAAACCCAGCACATCTTCCATGCTATAGAGTCCCGGGTTTTTACCAACAACCCACTGCGCTGCTTTTAAAGCTCCGTGCGCAAATGCGTCCCGACTTTCAGCTCTATGAACTATTTCTATATGTTCTCCGCCGCCTGCAAATATGACTTTGTGTTCACCTATGATGCTACCGGCTCTTACGGAATGCATTCCAACTTCGCCTTTTTGTTTTGGTCCGGGGGTTTTTCTTCCTAAGTTGACTATTTCATCATAACTTTTGCCGTGAGCTTGAGCAATTACTTCACCTAATTTTTTAGCTGTTCCCGATGGAACATCAACTTTAGCTTTATGATGAATTTCCACGATTTCAGTATCGTAATCTTCACCTAAAACTTTGGCTACTTTACCAACAGTATTGAATAGGAGATTCATGCCGGTACTCATATTAGGAGCTTTAATACATATAATTTTTTTTGCATATTCTTTTATTTTAGCTTCTTGTTCTTTAGTGAAACCTGTTGTGCCTATTATAAAAGCTCTGTCGGGATAGGATGCGGTAATCTCCAGATGTTTTAGCGTTATTTCTGGAGTGCTAAATTCAATAATTACATCTGCATTTCCTATAGCATCCCGTAAATCGTCAAGAATTGTTATGCCTTTTATTTTACGAGAAATACAGTATATATCTTGGTCTATTAAAGGATGCCCTTGTTTTTCTATAGCACCTGTAAGAACTAGGTTTTCATATAAAGGTATTAGTCCGATAATGGCTACACCCATTTTCCCGGCAACTCCGGACACGATTACTTTTATATTTTTATTCATAGTTATTTCCGTCCTACAATGAAGTGATTATAACAATATTTTGTTATTTTGTGGAATAAATTCCGCAATTTAAGATATCGGAATACAGTTCCGATTAAATATCCATTAACCGAACAATATCAAGGTTTTCCAACGGAAGAGATTTCGATTGGGAAATCACTTCACTTAACGGCACGCGAACTATTTCCACGCCTTTCAAGCCAACCATAGAACCATGATGTCCTTCATTTAACATTTTAACTGCTTCTACACCAAATTTTGTAGCAAGATTTCTGGTAGCAGAAGTCGGTTTTCCGCCTCTTTGAATATATCCTAAAACCGAAACTCTGATTTCCCGTTTGGGTAATTTTTCCTGCAAATGTTGTGCTGCTTCGCGAGCTTTACCTGCGCCTTCGGCAAGAACAATTAGAGAACTTGCTTTGCCTTGTATTTTCTGATTTTCTAATTCCTCGACAATTTTGTCCCAATCTATTGTCATTTCAGGTATTAGAATAATTTCAGCTCCACAGGCAAGCCCCACTTCTAATGCAAGATTGCCATGCTCTCTGCCCATTACCTCAACGATAAATGTCCGTTCGTGGCTTGTTGCCGTGTCTCTTATCCTGTCTATTGCGTCTACTGCGGTATTTACTGCGGTATCAAATCCTATAGTTGAATCTGTTCCATATAAATCATTATCAATAGAAGCAGGTATAAGTACAACAGGGAAATTGAATTCAGAAGACAAAAGATTAGCTGCCTGCGCAGAGCCGTCTCCGCCTATTACCGCAAGGCCTTCTATTCTGTTTCCTCTCAAATTTTTATATGCTTTTTCCCTCGTTTTCTTTTCTTTAAATTCCGGGAACCTTATGGTTTTGAGAATTGTTCCTCCCATATCAATGATTCCGCTTACACTTCTTGAATTCATTTGAAAGAGATTATTTTCAGCCAAGCCCCGATAACCTCCTCTTATGCCGAAGACTTCCATACCCAGACAAAGAGCAGTCCTTACTACTGCTCTTATAGCAGGGTTCATACCGGGAGCATCACCCCCTGAAGTTAAAACACCTATTCTTTTCATTTCTTCCTCCAATCAACGCCAATTATATAGCAGAAAAGATTAGCCATCAAACGAAATGTTAAATACTTGCGTTTTAAATTCAAAGTAAAATAGGTATAATAAAATTCAGTAGAGAATATAACCATATAAGAATGGAACTTTTTAAAGGATAAAATTGTCTAAATGATTGAAGAGATAAACAAGCAAGGTAGATTATTCGAGGACGATGAAGTTTTAATTAAGGCTTTTCAATCGGGAGACAAAAAGGCATTTGATAGGTTGTTGCTTGGACATATGAATAGGGTTTTCAATCTGTGCTACAGATTTATGAGCAACTATGAAGAAGCAAATGACTGTGCTCAAGAAACCTTCATAAAAGTTTACCGGTCTTTGAATGGGTTTGAATTTCAGTCGTCCTTTTCAACATGGCTTTATAGAATAACAGTAAACACCTGTAAAAATAGGTTGAAATCGGCGGAATATAGAAACAAAATGCAAACTTTTAAAATCGGGGAGAATAAAGAACTGAATAACAATTCGTATACGGGTGAAATTGCGGACCAATCATTGTCTCCCGTTACGCTTTTAGATAAAAAAGAGACGGAAGCATTAATTCAATCTGCGATAGATTCTTTGCCCGATGAACAAAAAGAGGTTATTGTGCTTCGCGATATAGAAGGATTTTCTTACGAGGAAATAGCAGATATAACGGATAATGAACTCGGCACAGTAAAATCAAAAATTTCAAGGGCAAGAGGTACACTTAAAGAAAAACTAAAGGGGTTAATTTAAATGGAATGCATAAAAGTTAAGGAGCTTTTGTCTGAGTATATTGACAATGTTCTTGATGAACAGTTAAAAAAATCTGTAGAAGAACATCTTCTAACCTGCAATAGTTGCGCTGAAGAACTTTCTTCATTAAAAACATATCTGGAGAAAATCAGCTCTCTTGAGAAAATAGAAGCTCCCAAGAATTTTATTGAGAGTTTGGATGGAAAACTAGAAAACGAAAATCCAAAACCGCAGGAACAACCTAATTTTGAACCAGTACCCGAATTTAAAGATACAAAACAAAAAGTATTTATGCCTTTCAAAATAAAACTGTCATTTAAATTTGCAGGTGCTTTAGCAATACTACTATTGGTTGTTTACATTGTAAAGATAATACAACCATCTGAAGAAATGACAACTGTTATACCGTCATCTCAAGAAAAAATAGTTACAGAAAAACTTATGGACAAAGAAGCCAAACAACTTGCATTAGAGAAGAGAGAAGAAGACAAGTCTTCTTCCGAAATAATAAAAGGAAATCAAGTTCCTTTATCTTTAGCAATGGAAAAAGAAAAAACTATCTCATCAACTGTTTCAGTGGCAAAACCTATTGAGTTGGTGCTTTTAATAAAATCCGATACACAAGATATTGGAGCTTATAGCAGTATGCAACCTGCAAGCCTCCGAATGAAATCGATTGACTTGACAGGCAAAGATAAAGACGTATTAGAGGGAGGAAAGCTCAGAGAAGCAGACAACTCCGAAGCAATGATGGATAAAGAAAACAGCGTTGTAATAGCTCCTGGAATTGAAAACCTTATAAGGTCTTTCGGGGGAAATATTTTATCAGTAAAATATAGCGAAACCGAAACTCAAGTCATTTCTGCGGAGATTGACAAAGATAAGTATAGTAATTTATTAAAAAGTTTAAACGAATTGGTTGAATTTCAAAAACCTCGTCCTTCCATCATTAAAATGGCGGGAGATACTCTTCAAATACGCGTAAAACTCATACCTTCTAAATAATATTTAAAAAAATCTGGAACTTTTTATTTTATTTGTTGTCTAAAAATATGATATGCGAATTAATTTAGTCCTATAAAGGAGGGTAAAAAGATGAAACGAATAATGTTTGTTCTAGCGATGAGTTTAGTTGTTGCCGGAGCTTGTTTTGCCGCAGAGCCGGCAAAAAGCACGATTGATGACCAAGAACAGATATATATAACCATATATAACAACAACTTAGGATTGGTTAAGGATATCAGACAGATATATTTAACAAGAGGCATATCCGAGCTTCAGTTTATGGATGTAGCTCAGCGGATAAATCCGACAACTGTTCATATAAAATCGCTTATTGAGCCCGATAGTTTATCTGTTCTGGAGCAGAATTATGAATACGATTTACTAAACCCGGCTAAACTTTTGGATAAATATGTAGGAGAAAAAGTTAAGCTGATAGATAAAAATTATTACACGGGCGAAGAAAAAATATTAGATGCCACTCTTTTGAGCACTAATCAGGGTCATATTTATAAAATTGATAATGAGATTCATATAAATCCCGGTGGAAGAGTTATTTTGCCGAGAATACCTGAAAATTTAATTGCCAAGCCGACTCTTGTATGGATGCTTAATAATACCCTAAGAAGAAGACAAAAAGTAGAAGCTTCATATTTGACGGATGGTATAGGATGGAAAGCAGATTATGTTGCAATCCTTAATAAAGATGATACCAAGAGTGACTTAACCGGCTGGGTTACTATAGATAATAAAAGCGGAGCCGGTTATAAAGATGCCACTATTCAGTTGATAGCAGGAGATGTAAATAGAGTTACAGAACCCAAACTTAGATATGACCGTATGTATAAGATGGCTGCTGTATCAGAGTCTGAAATGGGATTTGCAGAAAAAGCATTCTTTGAATATCATATATATACTTTGGGAAGAAAATCAACCATCAAAGAAAACCAAACTAAACAGATAAGTTTACTGGAAGCATCCGATATTCCCGTAAAGAAAAATTTAATCTTCTATGGCGCGGAATATTATTATCGCAATAGCTACGGAAAGCCGATTTCCAACCAAAAAGTCGGCGTTTATATTGATATTGCAAATAAGAAGGAAAACAATTTAGGTATGCCTTTTCCCAAGGGGATAGTAAGAGTTTACAAGGAAGACCACGAAGGAAGACTGCAGTTTGTAGGAGAAGACAAAATTGACCACACACCAAAAGACGAAACAATAAAGATAAAGATGGGCGAGGCATTTGATGTTGTGGGAGAGAGAACACAGATGGATTGGAAGAAAATTGCCCGTAATGTTTATGAAGCAGAGTGGGAAATATCTATCCGCAATCATAAGGAAGAAGATGCACAGGTTCAGGTTATTGAGCCAATTCCCGGTGACTGGGTTGTATTAAAGAGTTCTCATACATACGAGAAAATAGAAGCGCATACCTTAAAATACACCGTCAACGTCCCTAAGGATAAAGAAGTAAAGATAAGTTATAGAGTTAGAATGACATGGTAAAAGTAAAGTATTAGTGGGGCTTTTATGTTTTTCTCTTTTTTATTAAGTAGCAAATGGAAATATTGCGGATAAATCAAAGATAAAAATGCAAAAAGCAAGATGACAATGTAAAATTTTGGATTTTGATATGTCCCTTGGAATTCGAAGAATTCCCGGGATTAAATCCCCGCAATCTTTCAGATTGCAGGGGATAATTTTAATATTTGATATTATTTAGTCTATTGTCTATGGTCTTTATTTTGTAGTTGCCCATTTATGGGCTTTTTGTCTTGCCGATGAATCGGCAACTACGGTCTTTAGTCTTTTGTCTCTTCTATTTCGGAAGGTTCAGGTATTCCTAAACGATTGCGAAGTGATGAAGCAATTGCAGGAGGCATTATTGGAAGAGAAGATTCTAAGCTGGATCTTTGTAAAGCATTAAAAGTGGGGAAAAGTTTTTGGAAACGCGAAACGCCTTTTGCTGTTCTTTCGTAGACTGATTTAGCTAAAGATTGCAAACCTGCATAACGTTCGTCTTCTCCTGCTGCAAGCGCCCAATAACTTTGATGCATAATCCCAAACAGAACATCTGTCATATTAGGGATAGATGTCTCCATAAAATCTAATTTTTCCATAAATTTAGAAGCAACATAGTCCGGGAACGAAAGATTGGCTATTTCTCCGGGATATTTATCTCTTAAGTAAATATAATACTTTTGCGCGAATTGTATATCATTCATTGTATATGCCATAACAACAACCTCACTTAAAAAGTAACGGTGAGCACTCTTTATGCCTACGGTTGGTTCTCCTGCTTCTTCCAATTGTTGGATAGCATCTTCATAATAAGTGTTTAACACATAAACAACTTTAAAATCAGGGGAAAGAATCAGCACTTCTTCGTCATTCCCGCCTGCCAAATCCCCGCCTGCCAAATCTTGTCGGGCAGGTTGGCGGGCAGGTATCTTCTTTATGCTGACGTTTCCCCATTTCCAAAGATGCCCCAGAGAAGAATAAACCATTCTATAGTAATCCAATTCCTTCATATCCTTGCTTTTTCTCTTGCCTTCTTCTATCCAATATAAAGAATGTGCGGCCGGTGATTTCCAATTTATAGGGAAGTATTTCTTTTCTAGTTCCAGCATGAATTCCGGGTCAAGTTTAAATTCTTCCCGTAATCTTTTCCCTCTTAAGTATGCTTCTATTTTTCTGAAGGAAGGACCTTTAGTAAGTTCTCTTAAATTTTCCGGTAGAGTAGAAAAATTTTCTTTAGAAATTTGTTCCCAATCTTTGAGAACATCCAGTTGATTTGCTGAAAAAGAAGATATTATTGTTTCTATACTTTTATCTTTTAGCAATTCTTCATAAGAAGAGTTTAAGACCATTTCTTCCAGAGTTATATCACTAAAAGCATCTCCCATTATCTGTGCCCACATTTTTTTGTAATATGCGTTAAATTCATCTGAAGTGTCGGAAATTTTGTGATATTGTATCCACGCAAGTTCTTGATAAATTTCCGCAGAATCGGGGGTATATTTCAACCCTTTGTCTCTTAATAGTTTAATTCCCTGATATATCCAGTTCCATCTTTCTTCCCCTGTAGGGAATTCTACCGAAATGTTATACGAAAGATTCCACGCATTGAATCTCCAAACTGTCGGAAGATAAGGTTGAAGAAGCCCTATCCAATCGGAGAGTTGGACAAGCTCAAAGTATTTACCATCGTCCTGCAATTGCTGTGCTCGTAACCACAAAAGGTTTACAAGAATTCCTCTAAAACCGCCAAGAAGAACCGTCGTAAAAACCAGTTCGGGCGGAAGTTTTTTTAAGGTAGCTTCTTCAGGTAAGATGGAACGCAACCTCTGTTGAACCTGAGAAAGCGGATAACTGCAGGCGTAAAAAAACAACAGAGCAATTAGGAATATGACTATACTTTTATTTTTTCTATTCATTAGGAATTCCCAGTTCTTTATGCGAAAGATAGATTATAGCTACGACCAATAGTGGCAAAACTCCCAAAAGGATTATTCTTATAAAGAGAAAAACCAAGTAAGAAAAAGGCATCAAAAGAAAGTTCCCAATATAGGAATGAGGTAAAACTTCGTTAAGAGGAGGCAAAACAAAAGAGATAAATTTCAGGGCGAGATAAGATAGGTGATTAATCATTCCAATAGTTTGTTGCGCTTGCGCATCTCTGAATATAGAATTAAGCATTATTTCAATAAACTCGTGTAGATAAGACATAAAGATTAAAATAGAAGTTGATAGAACTGCTGTCAAATGCGAAACAATACATGAGAAACAAAGCCCTACCGAAAAGATAAAAGTTACAAGAATCAAAATGTTAAAAGATCCCTTTATAAGATTCATCCAATAACTCCCTTGAGTATAAAGCAGTTTGAAATCCGATGCGGGGAATAAAACGCTAAGGTTAGTAGGTTCAATATTCAAATAAACAACATTGAGTTCTCCTTTGTCGCTTACTGCTTCTAATGGGATAGGTAAGCGGTGAACAGTATCTTTCGGTTGGCTTGTTTCCGACTCAAAAGGAGCAGGTAAGGAAGGGTTACCAACGAGCCAATATCCTAAAACATTCTGTTTTTCCGGACCGGCGGTCTGAAAACGGTATGACAAGGATAAATTATCCGATTTGCCTGGCAAATCGCGTCCAGCTAAAGTTTTGCGAATACCTTTAAATGTCCAGACCATTTCTCCTTTTGCAAGAACAGGATAAATTTCTTTCCTATTATTCTGTCTCATTTGCAAAAAGGACATTAAAAATTTACCTTGAGATAATTCATCAGCTTGTGCTGGAAATAATTCCGTTTCTGTCATAAATATGTTTTTGTGTCCCGGAAAACTTTTTGTCAGATTATGAGAAACAAGCATGGAAGAAAAAGTCATTGACAATAAAAAACATGCGACAAGAACTATATTTATTGCTAACATCCCAAACCATTTGCCTAAAATTATTTCCCAGCGTCTAATGGGCTTGACATCTAATGTCAGAAGCGTTTTCTTTTTCCATTCGCCGCTAATTGAAGAGCAAGAAAAAGAAATATTTACCACAGTAAAGATGATAGAGCTGATGATAAACGAATAAGTTACAAAAACCTTAAACTTCCCTTCCGCAGTCCCGTCTCCCAATAGATTTGAACATAAAAATGGGACTAACAAAAGCATAATTATAATAGCGAGAGAGGTAGGGGTAAACAAATAATATCGGAAAGCATTATGGGCTACTGCTATAATCCTTTTATTCATACTTCTTTATCCTAACATCAAACATCAAATTTATCGAAAGTTTTTAATTATTCTTTAATACTAGAACTTTTATTGTTCCTTATGCAGTAGATTCTGAAGAAGTTCTTTGTCTACCTCATCAGGTTTCTTTGTGGAGGATTTTCCTTCTTTTTCTTTTAAAACCGCTGCTATTTTCTTCTTTTCTCTTTCCTTTCTTGCTGCATATACTTTGTCTAAGAAGAACTTTTCCAGACGATGACTTTCGTTTTGGTACGGCAATAATAATTTGTCGACCTTGTCTATTGCTATAAATTCGCCTTGATAGAGTATTCCCACGCGATCGCATATATTTTCTATATCCGACAAAAGATGCGTTGAGATAAGCATTGTTTTCCCTTTTGATTTAAGTCCCAAGAATAGATCTTTTATTTCTTTTATACCTATGGGATCCATTCCGCTTGTGGGTTCATCAAGAATCAACAGGTCGGGATCGTTTATGAGAGCTTGAGCAAGCCCAATTCTTCTTGCCATTCCTTTTGAATATTCTCCTACTGCACGCCTTTGATATGCTTTTATTCCCAACAAATCTATAAGAAAGTCTATTCTTTCTCTTCTTGTTTTGGAAGGGAGATTAAATATTTTTCCGTAAAAATCCAAAGTTTCGCGTCCGTTAAGATAAGAATATAAATAATCTTCTTCAGGTAGATAGCCTATGAATTGTTTAGCAACATTATCCCCGGGATGCTTTCCGAAAACCGAGATTCTGCCACGGGTAGGATAAAGAAGCCCCAGAATCAATTTAAGCGTAGTGGATTTGCCGCTACCGTTAGGACCAAGAAGTCCTAAAATCTCTCCTTTTTCTACAGAAAATGACAAATTTTTAACAGCCACTGCCTTTGGTTTTCCCCAGAAATCTTTAAAGGTTTTCGTAACACCTTGTAATTTAATTAATTCATCCATATTAAAAGATCCAAAATTGAAATTTTTACAAATTTATAATACTAGATTGATTCGAATTTTACTATTCTAGCGCTGTTTAAAATAACGACCAGCGAACCTACTTCATGATAAAGGGCAGCTACAATCGGATTGACAATTCCCATACCCGCAAGAGTCAAGCCGACAAGGACAAATGCTCCTCCCAACGCTATATTCTGATAAATTATTTTATGAGCAAGCCGCGATAAAGAAATAAAAAACGGAACTCTTCTTAAGTCATTAGACATTAAAGCAATTGATGCGCTATTTATTGCCACATCGCTACCCATAGCACCCATAGCTATTCCGATCTCTCCCGCCGCAAGAGCCGGAGCATCGTTGATTCCGTCTCCTATTACTACTACATGATATCCTTTCCTTTGTAATCCTTCTACAATTTCAAGTTTGGTTTCCGGTAAGCATTCGGCAACTACTTCTTCAAACCCGGACTCCTTGGCTATTTTTTGCGCAACTTCTTTAGTATCGCCGGTAAGCATTATAAGTTTTTTTATCCCGAGTTTCTTTAATTGTTCCGTGGTCTCTTTTGCCTCGATACGCATCTGGTCTTCGACCTGAATCCAACCATAATATTGTCCATCCATAGCTATATGCAACACACTTCCCGAGTCCTTTCTTTGAGCCGAAATCTCTATCTTATTTTCTTTTAAATACGATTCCCTTCCTACAATAAGTTTCTTCCCGTCTACTTTACCGGTAACTCCTCTTCCCCCAGTTTCCTTGAATTCTTCGGGTTCACTCAGTTTTACATTAGCTTTTACAGCAAGTTCTCTTATCGCTCTTGCAACAGGATGTAGGGAGTGTTTTTCCAATGTAGCTACATAATAAATCAATTTATCGGGTGAAATTTCGCGTACAGGATTAATCAAAGTAACTCTTAGTTCACCGGTTGTTAATGTCCCTGTTTTATCAAAAACAACAGCATCTATTTCTGCGGCCATTTCAATCTTTCTGGCTTCCTTTATCATCACTCCTTTACGCGCGGCTACAGAAAGAACGGCTATTATAGCCGTAGGTGTTGCCAAAAGAAGCGCGCAGGGAACGCCTACAATAATCGAAGAAATAGACCTTGAGGCATCTCGCGTAAAGAAAAGTATCAAAGCTGCAGTCATAAGTATAACTGGTATATACCAATAGACATGTTTTTCTATCAGAGACATAATGGGAATGCGGGTTTTTTCAGCTTCCAATATTAACTGTTTTACTTTTCCTAACGTTGTGTCTTCCCCAATTTTTTCAACTTCAGCTAATATGGCGCCAGTAATATTGTTTGTTCCCTCAAATATGCGGTCGCCTTTTTTCTTATCAACAGGAAAAGATTCTCCGGTAATAGAAGCTTCGTTAACCGATGTATCACCTTGGGCTATAACAGCGTCAGCCGGGATATTTTCACCGGGTTTAATTCGTATTATGTCCTTTGATTTAAGTTCTTTTACGAGGATATCTTTTTCTTCTCCGTCTCTAACAATATGCGCCATAGGAGGAGTTAGTTTTAAAAGTGATTCAATAGATTCTTGCGCGCCAAGAGCAGTCCTATGTTCTAAAAGCTCTCCCAAAACAAGTATAAAAGCAACTACACCGGCAGTTTTGTAATCTCCCAGCGCTATACAGGCAAGAACTGCTATGCTTGCAAGTTCGGTAAGCCTAAGTCTTCCCGTAAAAAATCCTTTGAAAGATTTTACTATCATAGGCAGGCCTAAAAGCAAAGCTCCCGCCAAAGCGCTAAGTTCGCTTATTAAAGGAGAATCCGGGAAAAGACGAGTTGCAATAAAAGCATTAAAAATTAAAATTCCGCCTGTTAAGGTAATCAAAAGACTTCGCACTAAATGACTTTCTTCTTCATGAAAGTGAACCGGATGGTAAAGTTCTGCTTGCATTATTTAACTCCCTCCCATTTCGTTTCTTTACCAAGCAGTATTCTCAACTCATTTTCTTTTCCTTTAACAGGTGTCTGGAGGATAAACTTATCTTCTAAATTGACAAGTAATGCTTCCATTTTCTCCTGATAAAAATAAGAAATATAAGTATCCAATTCTTCACTGCCTTTTTTGAATTTTCGGGTCAATTCCTGAATGTATGTAGCATCTGCAAGCGTTTCATTAACAACGGTATTTCGATATGTTTGAGCTTCCGATAATATTATGGAAGCGTCTCCCCTAGCTGTATTTATTTCTCGGTTGGCATAAGTTTTACCTTCATTTATAAAAGTGCTTTTTATCTGTTCGGCTCTGATAACTCTATTAAAAGCTTCAACTACACGCAATGGAGGCATAGAGCGCTCAAGATAAATAGCACTTATGGTTATCCCCGAATCTAAAGAATCTAACCTTTTTTGAGCTTTATAACGTACCAAACGGCTGATTTTTTCTAATTGCGTGCGTAGAGCTTCTTCAACAGACGAATTTCCTATGACCTCTATAACTGCATTGGAAACAACAGATTTGATAAGCTCTTCTTCGTCTTTTACTTTTGTAATATAGGAAATGGGCGCTGTTATATTGTAAGAAACCTGCAGTCGTGTATGGATTAAATTATTATCTCCGCTAATACAATAACCATGTAAATAAGGTATCAAAGATTCAGGAACAGACATTTGAGGGTTGTCTAATTCTGCGCTCCAAAATTCTTCTATCTCTAATGATTTTACCTTTCTTACCGGTATACAAACTATTGTGTCTATAGGCTCGGGAAAAGACCAGTGGAATCCGGGTTGCAAAACACGTCCTTCTCCTACCCCTACGATTTTACCCCATCGCAAGATAATAGCCACTTCATCTTGCTTTACAGTAAATAATCCTGAAAAGATGATGTAGTAAGCTACGAGCCCCCCCACTATGATTTTGAGAGCGCCAAAACTCATACGTAAAGCTCTTGCAAGATATTCAAAGGCAGGTTGGATTTGTTCTTTGTTTTCCATTATTTATTCCTCTTTTTCAAAATATTTGCCCAAAAACAAATCATAAGGCGGAGTACGATAGTCTAGGATTACCGTCGCATTTTTAGCCAGAGTAGTTTCTAACGATTCTAACTTTCTTAAGAAAATTGCAAGTTCTTCATTCTCGGAAAAAACTTTATAATACTGTGCCGCTTCTGCATCTCCTTCGCCCTTGATTTTCTTGGCTTCGGCTTTAGCTTCAGCAAGAATTCTTTCCTTTTCAGCATCTGCTTTTGCCTTTATATCGCTTGCCATTCCTTCTCCTTCAGCCAAATACGTTTCTGCTATCCTTTCTCTTTCTTTTTTCATTCTTTCAAACACATCTTTAGTTACTTCTTGAGGAAATTGCATTCTCTTAAACACAACGTCAATCACCTCTATCCCATATGTTTCTTCTGCTTCTTTAGAACATAACTCCTTAATTTTTTCTTGAATTTCGTCCAATTTCAACATAGTTTCATCTGTATTTATCAGATTGGCAAGGTCATAGGTCCCTATAATTCCGTGCTCGTAATTTCTGACAATAGAAATCAATTTTCTTTCAGCTTCATCCTTGTATCCAACAGACCTAAAGAATTTTAACGGGTCTTTAATCCTCCAAAAAGTGGAAGTTATTAAAATTATATTTTTGCCGTCATTCGTAGATGTTTCTTCCATTTTGCTTTCTAGAACCTGTATTCTTGCATCAAATTTGTCTACTTTTTGTATCGGAGTAGGCGCTTTCCAATATAATCCTGCTTCTGTTATTTCTCTTGTAGGATTACCGAAAGTTGTTACCACTGCGGTTTCTCCCACATGAATCTGAAAAGCTATTAAATACAATATCAACAGAACAAATATTCCCAATCCCAAAGAAAAGGTATAAGGATTCCAATTTCTTTCTTTTTTCATTTTTAACCTCCTTGACCCGTTGACTCGCCACTGATTCAATGGCGGTCTTACGGACCTTGTTTTCCTCCCACTGATTCCAATCCAAGAGGGAAAATATCCGGTAAAGAACCTTTTTGCATATCCATAATAATTACATCTCTATTACTATCGGGAGAAATTATTATATATTTCTTTGGCAAGATTAAACTGTTATCGAGAGTCTTTAGATAATAACGATATTTAAAAATCAGCGGGTTTTCTCTATATGCTTTAAGTTTATTCTTAAACTCCTCTCCTCTTGCCTCTGACTCTAAGGTTCTTATTAGTTTGTAAGACGCTGCGTCAATTTTAATTGCAGAAGCAGCATAGTCTACAAGGGTAATCTCTCTATTATGATAGGCCTCCGCTCCAAGAATAATGGCTTCCTTTTTTTCCATAGCAC
>JAGLSL010000059.1 GCA_023135785.1 bacterium | reverse complement strand
CTGAAGCCCTACCCTCAAGTACTCGTCCTGGTCATCGCTTCTTGATACATGGTTTATCGCCAGAGAAGTGGGCGGTACTGGACTCGAACCAGTGGCCTCCACGATGTCAACGTGGCACTCTAACCAACTGAGCTAATCGCCCAAACTTTAGTTTATGGTCTATAGTTTATAGTTACAATAATAAAAACTTCTTTTTTTGTCATACACTATCAACCATTAACTATAAACTATAAACTTTTTCAAGTGCCGGAAGCCGGACTTGAACCGGCACGGACTTTAAGGTCCATGGGATTTTAAATCCCAGGCGTCTACCAATTCCGCCATCCCGGCGGCTTTAAAAACTGGATTATATAACAATTTTAATAGGATTTACAATTAAATAGACCGAAGGCTAAGAGAATTTCCAATATCCCTACCCGACAAGCTCCCACCATTAAATCTTTGGCGGACAAGTTGGCAGGCGGGCAATTACCAATTTCTAATGAATACCTAATTAAAAAATGCTTAATGATAAAATGCGTAAGATTTTTAAGAAATTAGAAATTAGACATTTCACTAGTAATTAGGAATTTAAGTAGAGTAGAGCAAAACATGTAGTTGCCGATTTATCGGCGCTGTTTCCCTATTTTGTTATTTTCTATTTTGACCTATGCCGCAGTTTTTGAGACTTCATATTTCACTGGAAAAAGTCTCTCAAGATTTACATGTTTTGAAGCATCTACAATCTCAATACCAACAACCTTCTCTTTCTCCCCTACATCCAGCACAATATCTTCAGAAACTCGCCTATTTACAACACTCTGCTTCCTGTCATCTAACCGAATATAGAGAAGATCCGTTTTATCATTATAGAGAATGTTCATTTTTATCCCTCCCATTTGCCATAAAATACATAAACTGTCACAGTCACTATTACATTTTCTTCAATAGAGGGAAGCAAAAGCAAAAGAAGCAATAGAAGCAATAGGGTCAAATCTTGACATTTAAGCTTTCCTCTATTCTAGACAGTAATAAATCCATCTCTTTATCCTCTTCTCTATGTTTTTCTATTCTGCGACACATCTGACTTATAGCAGAGTAAGACATATTTCCTAAAAGGCGAGCTATATCTTCCAACTTTTTATCAGTATATTTCCGTATAAGATAAATATATAACTTTCTCTGCAACTTTTCTTTTTCTACTCGTTTTCTTATTTCGGTTTCTATTTGGTTAATAGTAATTCTTTTTTCTAATCGTTTCAAACTCGTCAGCTCTTCATCTTTTCTATCAACAATGAATTTACTCTTAACCCAATTAACAAAATCGCTTTTTCCGAGAATAAGTCCTCCTGATATATTGTCTTTTATAAAATTTGCATCAGTATTTGAATCTTTTTCTATAGATTCCTTATATAATTTTTTTGCCTTTTCAGTATTGCTGTTAAACATTCCCAAAATGAACCCTGTAGTCAAAAATTGAACATTACGATTTTTATATATATAATCCCTGTAACTTGACCATTTATATTCTTCCAGTTTTTTGACAACTCCTGCCCTTACCGGATTAAGATGGATATATCGGCTCAAATGTTCTAAATACTCATCTGCCTGAACCAATATCGCCTTATATCTTCCCTGAAATAAATGTCCTACCCTTTTATGCCTATGATTGAAATAAACCGTGTAACTTGTATTAAGTGTCTGCATCACCCTGCTTAAATTCGCCAACGGAGTCTCTATCACTAAATGATAATGGTTGTTCATCAGACACCAAACATGCACTTTTATACTATAACGGGTAACTTGCTGCTCAATATATTTCAAGAATTGTTTTTGGTCTTGTTCATCTACGAAAATCTCTTTCTGTTCATTACCCCTGGAAGTTACATGATAAAAAGCCCCCTCATATTCTATCCTTAGCTGTCTTGCCATAAAAAAATCCCTCTCCGATGTTATTATCGGAGAAGGATTCTAATAAACCCAACCTATTTTGTCAAATGTCAAGATTTGACCCTTCACTCTTTAATTAGTGAGCATAAACAACCGTCCCCTTTTCTCTCTCCTTTTCTCCCACTTTTCTCCTTTTCTTACTCATAAATTAATGCGTGGGCTGGCTGACAAGATAGAAAAACCAGTTTGGATTGGGGGGCAAGACGAAGAATCCCTTATACTGTAGTAAAGTAGAGACATCGTCATCAGATATACCCCAGCGCTGGACACCTCCCCACATAACGGGCTTGGTTTTAACCCAACTTGCGCTACCGTCCGAAAATAAAACATTCGCTCCTTCGGTCCCGTGGTTAGGCGCAGAGTAATAGTGGCCAGCAGTTACATCAAAACCCAATAGGATGTAATTGACTCCGCCAACAGCTACAAGATTGCGAAAAAAGTAATTATCCCATATCTGGGAACTATTTGTTTTATTCGGTTGAGCTCTGTCAATAAACCATACAACAGTGTTCCCTTCTGTCAAATTAAAATGCGCTTGGTTTAGAGGTGCCTCCTGCCCCGCATAGCATACCTGCATACCATAGGAGAGACTTGGTGTTAGTGAAGTGGCGCCAGCGTGCCCAGGGAGACCATTACGGCGAAAAGCCACTTGTTGCGCAAGAATAGTTCCTATTGCCGGATTTGGTTTTTGCTCCGAAGAAGGGCAGACGAAGACCCCCCAATCGCTTTCATACTCGGGATATAAAAGCGCCAGATAAGTGTTTAAATAAGCAGGACTAGTACTCTGCCCGTTATAGGGAAAGGTTCCCTGATAATCACCAGCATATAAATTCATCGCAAGACCAATATCCTTTAGGTTGCTGATGCAGGAAGCTCTTTGCGCCAATTCTCTTGCCCGGGTCAATGCCGGCAGTATCAATGCAGCTAAGATTCCGATGATAGCAATAACAACTAAAAGCTCTATGAGGGTGAAACCGACTTTGGATTGCGGATTGTGGACTGCGGATTGCGGAATCTTGAATCTTGAATCTTTAATCTTTAATCTGCTTATCATACCTCATCCTCCTTTTTTAGTTTTCGTCATTGCGAACAGAGTGAAACAATCTCGTTATTTGGGATTGCTTCGGCTATGCCTCGCAATGACAAGAAGAAATTATTTCCATGTATTTCTATGTATTTCATTTTTTAGTCTTCAGTCTTTCCTGCCCGCCTCTGGCGGGGGTCTTCGGTCTAAAATGTCTTTTATCTCCAGTTTCCATTTGTTCCATTAGTTAATATGATCAGGATTTAGGGTGTTATTATTTGAGGTGCCATCGCCCAACCCATGAAGGTCAGTTGTAGAAAGCACCTTGTCAGTTCCTGATTTTACAGATCTAATCCACTTCACATGACCGCCGACAAACAGCGCATTGACACCGTCGGTAGCATGGTTAAGAAGCGCTAAACCAGAAGATGCCTTTATAGCTGTAAGATTCAAACGATCCGGGGTACCGCCAAGAAGACATGAACCATCAAAATATGTCTGATCCATAGCGAGCACACTATCAGAACGGGCTGATTCGTTAAGCCCGATATTATAAGCATAGTGGCAGGTGGAACAGCTTGTTGAGTTTGTGGCACAAGTGTTGGATAAAAAGGTGCCCTGTGTAGCCCTGGGACCAAGTTGTGTAGCTATCTTAAAGGTAGCATTGCTCGGGCAGATATATGTCTTGAAGGGCTTGATATACTCAGGCCATAAGCGCGCAAAACTACCCTTTGTTGTAGCGTTGGCAAGAACAGCAGTAGAAGCGCCATCCTGGTCACCCATCGGAAACCTGTCACTATGGTCGCCTGCAAACAGATGCATTCCAAGACCAATCTGTTTTAGATTGCCTGAGCAAACAGCGCGTCTGGCATTTTCTCTCGCTCTGTTTAATGCCGGCATTATCAATGAGGCCAAAATTCCTATAATCGCAATAACAACCAACAACTCTATTAATGTAAAACCAGTAAACCTTTCCCTAAACAAGTTCATAGTTAACCTCCTTTTTTTTAGAAAGACAAATTCTTTTTATCATATCATTTCCTCTTTGTCAAGAGCCTGTAAAAATCAATAACCAAGATACAAGAAACAATAACCAAACAAATTCCAATATTCAATACCCAATCACCAAAACTGACACTGTATGTCATTGCGAGGCGTACCCGAAGCAATCTCGTTATTTGAGATTGCCACGCCCTCATAATGTTCGGGCTCGCAATGACAAGAGTAGTTGCCCCGCCATAAAGGGCGAAGCATTAAAAGATAACAAAAAAATGGATTCCTGCCAGAGTTTATCCCTGTGAAAACAGGGGCAGGAATGACGAAAGAAAAACTAAAAACCGCGCCGATGAATCAGCAACTACAATAAAATAACGAAATTAGAAATATAATGGAAATAGATAGAAATATGTTGAAAGATATTGTCTTTATCATTAGTTTTTTGAAGTTATAGTATGTAATTTTTTTAGTTTTCAATCCTTTAACAATATATATCTATTTATATCTACTGTATTTCTATGTATCTCATTTCTTCAGTCTTCGGTCTTTAGTCTCTCGTTCAATAATTCATTGACTATTTTCGGATTTGCTTTGCCTTTGGTTGATTTCATTACCTGCCCAACCAGAAAACCGAATGCATTTGTTTTCCCTTTTTTGAAGTCGTCTATTACTTGTTGGTTTTCTTGTATGACTTTATCGACGACTGCAGAAAGCTCTTCTTCGTCCGTTACTTGAGCAAGGCCGTTCTCTTTAACTATCTCCTGCGGATGTTTGCCTTTCTCGAAAATCTCCGTAAGTATATTTTTTGCAGTATTCAGATTGATTTTCCCTTCTTTAACGAGTGCAAGTAGTGAAATAAGATGTTCGGAAGTGAATTTGCTTTTAGTAATAGTAATGTTATGCTCGTTCAAATATCTGGTAACAGGTCCTATAATCCAGTTGGCAATTTCCTTTGACCAAGCAAAAGGGGACGGTTCTCCCAAAAGAGAACCGTCCCCTTTTGCTGCCTGATTGAATTCTTTTAAGCATTCTTCAAAAAAGTCTGCCGTTTCTTTGCTTGATATGAGTATATTTGAATCGTATTCTGTCAAGCCATATTCAACTGCGAATCTTTCTTTGCGCGCATTGGGAAGTTCAGGTAGTCCCTTTTTTATTTTTTTTATTTCTTCATCCGAAATAAAAAGCGGGGGAAGATCCGGTTCGGGGAAATATCGATAATCGTGCGCTTCTTCTTTACTGCGCATCAGGTGTGTTTTTTGCCCTTTCTCATCCCATAATCTGGTTTCCTGAGAAACCTTTTCCCCTTTTCCAAGTGTTTCTTTTTGTCTTTCTATTTCGTATTTGATAGCCGCAAGAACAATTTTGAAAGAATTCAGATTTTTTATTTCAACTCTTGGCGGCAAAATATCTTCGCCTTTTTCTCTTACTGATATGTTTGCTTCAAATCGTAGGGAGCCTTCTTCCATCTTACAGTCAGAAACCCCGATATAAAGTAATATGTCTCTTAAAGTATTCATAAATACTTCTACTTCTTCGGGACTTCTCATGTCAGGTTTTGTTACGATTTCTATTAAAGGGATCCCCGTGCGGTTTAAGTCCACTAAAGATGCCTGCCCGTTTTCAAGATGTATGTTCTTACCTGCATCCTCTTCAAGATGAATATTATCCATGCCAATTCGTTTAATTTTATCGCCAAGTTTAATTTCAAGAAATCCGTCTTTGGCAAAAGGCAGATATTGTTGCGAAATCTGATAGTTTTTGGGGAGGTCGGGATAGTAATAATTTTTTCTGTCGAATATCGTCGTAGAATTAATTTTACAATTGAGCACTAAAGCAGTCCTAATCATATGTTCAATCGCTTTGGCATTTACTACAGGAAGAACACCGGGAAGCCCCATACACACGGGGCAAACTTGCGAGTTTGGCAAAGAACCAAATTTTGTTGAGCATCCGCAAAATAGTTTCGTTTCTGTTGCAAGTTCCGCGTGTATTTCAAGTCCGATTACCGGTTCGTATGTCATAATTTCTTAAAATTAAATTACTAATTACTAATATCTAATTTCCAATGAAATGTCTTATGCGCTAAATATAAATTCCTAATTTCCAAAACTTACACTGCGTGTCATTGCAAGGCATACCCGAAGCAATCTCATTATTTGGGATTGCCACCCCAAAACCACGTTGGGTTCAGGGTCGCAATGACAAGAGTAGTTGCCCATTTATGGGCTCTGTTTGCCAACGAATTGGCTTTTATAATACGCCGATAAATCAGCAACTACAATAAAATAATGAAATTAGAAATACATGGAAATGCGTTGAAATAAATTGTCCCTCTATATATCTCTATGTATTTCCACTGTATATCCGTTGTATATCTATTTTTTTGATTTTCAATATGTCATTTTGCATTTTAATTTTTACATTTTACATTGTGGTTTTTTAAGATGGTATTCCGTATTTTGTTCAAACGTGTAAGCGGTTTGTAATATTTTACACTCATCAAAAGGTTTTCCGATAATCTGAAGACCTATCGGCAATCCGTCTTTAGAAAATCCGCAAGGTATAGAAATAGCAGGAAGCCCGGCTAAATTTACAGGAATCGTAAATATATCAGAAAGATACATTTGCAATGGGTCAGAAACCTTCTCCCCTATTTTGAAAGCAGGAGTCGGAGCAACGGGTGTAACAATTACATCGCATTTCTTGAATGCTTCGCTAAAATCGTTTTTTATTAATGTTCTAACTTTCAGCGCCTTCAGATAATAAGCTTCATAATAACCTGAAGATAGAGCATAAGTGCCGAGCATTATTCTTCTTTTTACCTCTTCGCCGAAACCTTCATCACGCGTCTTCTCATACATATCGACAATACTGCTAATTTTTCTGTCCTCTGTGTTCTGTCTTCTGTCTTCTGTCTTCTGTCTTCTGTATCCATAGTGTACTCCATCATATCTGGCAAGGTTGGAACTGGCTTCTGCAGGAGCAATAATGTAATATGCCGCAACTGCATATTGCGTATGAGGTAAGGAAACCTCTACGATTTCGGCTCCAAGTTTTTTAAAAACTTCTATAGCGTTTAAAATTGCTTCTTCGACTTCTTTATCCATCCCTTTCACCCCGCCCCTCGTAAAACCCCGTCCTTTAACACGAGGGGCGGGGTTTACAAAATATTCTTTAGGAATTCCGAGCTTTAATTTTTTAGCGTCATTTTTTAAGTATTCGGTGTAATTTGGAACTTCTTTTTCAACAGAAGTGGAATCCATCGGGTCATGACCTGCTATTATATTCAGAAGAATTGCAGTATCTTCAACATCTTTTGTGAATGTGCCAATCTGGTCTAGGGAAGATGCAAATGCCACAAGCCCCGAACGCGACACTCTGCCATAAGTGGGTTTTAATCCAACAACCCCGCACATACTTGCAGGCTGACGAATAGAACCGCCTGTATCCGATCCCAATGACATAATTGCAAAATCGGCTGCCACGCAAGCCGCCGAACCACCCGAAGAACCGCCCGGTATAGTAGAAGTATTCCAAGGATTTCTGCAGACCCCGTATGCAGAATTTTCGGTTGAAGAACCCATAGCGAATTCGTCCATATTCGTTTTACCCAAAATTATGACATCCTCTTTTTTGAATTTTTCTATCACTGTTGCGTCATAGATAGGGGTATAATTCGAAAGTATTTTTGAACCGCAGGTAGTTCTGATATCTCTTGTCGAGATAACATCTTTTATTGCGATGGGAATACCCGACAATGAACCTATTTTCTCGCCTTTACTAATTTTCTTATCTACTTCTTCGGCTTTTTGTAGAGCTAATTCTTTGGTAAGCGTGATATATGAATTTATGTTTTTATCTAATTTTTCTATGCGGTCGTAGATACTCGTGGTAATTTCAACGCAAGAAATTTGCTTTTCCACAAGCAACTTATTCAGTTCGTGAGCAGTTAATTTGTATAATTCCATAGTTATTAAAGATTGAATGGAAATATATAGAAATAAATTGAAATGTGTTGAAATACGTTGTCTATCTACTATGTATTTCCATGTATCTCTATTTATTTCTACGTATATCTATCGTATTTCCGTTTATTTATTCTATTATCGGCGGTACTTTAAAATATCCTCTTTCTTTATCAGGCGCGTTTTTGAGCACGTCTTCTACCGTGGAAGACGGCACTTGAACATCTTTTCTTCTAACATTCACAAGGGGTACAACCTGCAAAGTCGGTTCCGTTTTAGATGTATCAACTTCGTTTAATTTTTTTATGTATTCAAGTATAGTGTTTAACTGATGTGTAAATTTTGGTATCTCGTCTTCTCTCAATTTGAGCCGAGATAGTTTCGCTACATACTCTACATCTTTTTTACTTATAATATTACTCATGTTTTTCCCTTAATTCCTAATTACCAATACCTAATTTCTAATGAAATGTCTAATTATCTAAAAAATTAAAATGTTTTATCATTGAGTATTCTAAAATTAGAAATTGGTAATTGCCTGCCTGCCAAATCTTGTCGGGCAGGGATATTAGAAATTATTTTTATATCATCTTTGTATCACTTTCTTTATTCCTCTTACTGCCTGTTTTATTCTGTGTTCGTTTTCTACCAACGCGAATCTTAAGAATCCTTCGCCGTTATCACCAAATCCAATTCCCGGAGAACATACTACGTCCGCTTCTTTTAAAAGGCGGATCGAGAAATCTAAAGAACCTTCTTTCTTGAATTTTTCGGGAAGCGGAGCCCACACATACATTGTTGCTTCGGGTAATTCTACATGCCAACCCATATTATTAAAACCATTAACTAAGACGTCTCTTCTTATTTTATAATTCTCTAAAGTTTTTTCCACATAATCCTGCGGACCATTTAATGCCTGAATAGTGGCAACCTGAATCGGAGTAAATATTCCATAATCATAGTAACTTTTAATTTTTATAAGAGCGCCAACAATATCTTTATTGCCAACCAAAAATCCTACTCTCCATCCAGCCATGTTGTATGTCTTGGAAATAGAATAGAATTCCACTCCTATTTTTTTCGCGTCTTTTGCCTGCATAAATGAAGGAGCTTTATAACCGTCAAAACATATATCTGCATAAGCAAAATCGTGTATTACGAGCAATTTGTGTTTTTTTGCAAATTTGACTATCTCTTCGAAAAATTCCAGCGAAGCAGTTTTTGTCGTTGGATTATGAGGAAAAGATATAGTTAAAACTTTTGCTTTCGGGGCTCTTTTTTTGATAGTACGCTCTAATTCGGGGATAAAAGAATTCTCATCTAACAGTGGCGTTGTTACAAGATTGCCCCCGGCAATAGCAATATGATAAATATGGGAAGGATAGGTAGGGGTCGGAACTATTACAGTATCACCCTCATCTAATATAGCTAATGCAAGATGAGAAAATCCTTCTTTTACTCCTATGCAAACAACAGCTTCTGTTTCAGGGTTTAATTTTACACCGTATTTTTCTTCATATCTTTTTGTAATAGCTTCCCTTAAATGGGGAATACCCTTTGATGTAGAATAACCATGGACTTTGCTTTTTTGAGCCGCCTCGATTAGTTTGGCAATTATTTTGGGAGAAGGTGGCTGGTCTGGATTACCCATACCCAAATCGATAATATCTTTACCTTCTTTTCTTGCCTCACTCTTAAGTTTATTTAATCTTGCAAATATATAAGTAGGCAGTTTTGAAATTCTTTTAGATTCAATCATAGATATATAGACTAAAGACAAAAGACCGAAGACTAAAGACCTTAATCATTTTTGACCTCTTTACCTACTGA
>JAGLSL010000058.1 GCA_023135785.1 bacterium | reverse complement strand
TTAGCATTTCCAGGCAAACCGTTTCGTGGGGAATAAATCTTCCGTTTGATGATTCTCAGACAATCTATGTCTGGATAGACGCTTTAATAAACTATATATCGTCTATAGGATATGCCGATGACAGCAAGAATTTCTCAAAGTGGTGGCCTGCGGATGTTCATTTAATGGCTAAAGATATATGTTGGTTTCATGCGGTTATTTGGCCCGCGATGCTTTTGGCGGTTGGAGAAAAAACGCCCAAAAAACTTTTTATCCACGGGTTTTTTACCGTTGAAGGGCAAAAGATGAGCAAGTCGTTGGGCAATATGATAGACCCACTACCTTTAGTAGAAGAATACGGGGCAGACACTTTGCGATATTTCCTTTTGACTGAATTCCCTTTCAACCACGATGGAGATTTTTCCGTCCTACGCCTAAAGGAACGTTATAATAATGAGCTTGCAAATGATTTGGGTAATCTGATTTTACGCATATTGACAATGATAGAGAAATACTGCGAAGGGAAAATACCTGAGCCCAATGATGAAGAGGGAAATATTAAAATAAAATCTATAAAATTAGATTTACAGGAGCAATTAGATGTTCGCAATAGTGCCATAGAATCCTCGGAATTTTCCAAGGCATTAGTTAATATAATGAATTTGATACGGGAAACCAACAAGATTATAGAAGAATATGCACCTTGGAAGATGGCTAAACAAAAAGATACGAATTCTTTGAATACACTTCTTTATTATTTGGCACAACGACTTGCAACAATCGCGATATTGGTATATCCTTTCTTGCCAAACACGAGCGAAGCCATATTTAGACAGCTTGGGCTTGAAGTTGAATCGGCTTTTTCAATTAAAGGAAATTTTAAAACTCTTTTAACAAATAAAGAAATAAAAAAAGAAAAACCGTTATTTCCGAAAAAATGACATAAAAAAACTATGGTGATTACAGAGATTATTAACTACGGATTACACAAATTTACTGACAAATATTTAATCTTTGTAATCAATTAAAAAATAAAATGAGAAAAGATAAACCGATAATAGTTGCCTTAGATGTTTTTTCCAGAAAAGAAGCGCAGTCTTTAGTGGAAAATTTAGTTGAACATGTTTCCATCTTTAAAATAGGACATCAGCTTTTTCTAAAAGAAGGCATGGATATTATCCATATGATTCAAGATAGAGGCGCAGAAGTTTTTCTTGACTTGAAATTTCATGATATTCCAAGCGTTATATCAAATGCGGTAGAAGTGGCATTTAGTGAAAAAGTTTATATGTTGACTATGCATTCTTTGGGCGGCAGAACGATGCTTGAGCAAGTTGTGAAAAAAGTCGAAATGTTGTCTTCGAAATCAAATGGCAGAGCTCCCATACTTTTGGGTGTTACTATTCTTACAAGTTTAGATGAAGAAAAACTAAAAGAAGTGGGTTTTTCTTTGCCGATGAAACAGCAGGTTCTAAAACTTGCCAAAATTAGCGAAGAGTGTGGTTTGGGCGGAATAGTTTGTTCCGGTGAAGAGATAAGTTTGATAAGAGATAATACAAAAGAGAATTTTATCATTGTTACCCCGGGAGTAAGACTGGAGAAGTTACCTTCAGACGACCAAGAAAGAATAATTACCGTTGAAGATGCAATAAAACGCGGAGCGGATTACTTAGTTATGGGTAGAAGTATAACGGAAAGTAAAGAACCAAAAAAGAAACTGGAATTGATTTTGGAGAAATTAAATAGATTATGATATAATCCCACCCTAATAATCAAAGACCAAAGTAAAAGATAGGTTTTTATGTAGTCTGTGGTCTTCGGTCTTTAGTCTATTTTTAAATAAGGAGTTTTTAATTATGCCTTTTACTAAGGAAGATAAAGCGAAAATAGTTGAAGAGTTCGGTAAAGACCCTAAAAATACAGGTTCGCCGGAGGTACAAATAGCGATTATTACACAAAGAATAAGTACTCTTTCGCAGCATCTTGCGAAATTTAAACATGACCGCACATCCAAAAGAGGATTACTGCAATTGGTCGGTAAAAGAAGAGCTTTACTAAATTATTTAAAAAAAGAGTCCGAAGCCCGATATTTGGAAAC
>JAGLSL010000057.1 GCA_023135785.1 bacterium | reverse complement strand
TTAGAAAGTAAATCTTAAAGAAAACCTTGCAAGTAAAAACACAAAGAGTTCGAATAAATAGATGGATTAGGGCGGAAACGGTTAGAGTAGTAGGACCCGATAGCAAGCAGCTGGGCGTTATGCCGTTAAATCGTGCTTTATATATTGCTAAAGAGTTGGAATTGGATCTTGTAGAAGTAGCACCTGGAGCTAAACCGCCGGTATGCAGAATAATAGATTTCGGTAAATATAAATACGAACAACAAAAAAGAGAGAAAAACCAGAAGAAACAACGGAGAGTACAGCAGATGAAGGAAATGGTTTTTAGACCTTCCATCGGCGAGCACGATTTTGAAGTAAAAACAAAACACATCAGAGAGTTTCTTGAGGATGGGCATAAAGCGAAAATAGTAGTGCGATTTAGAAGAGGAGAAATGGCTCGTAAGGAAAGAGGTAGCCAGCTTCTCGCGAAAATACAGAAAGGAATGGAAGATATAAGTAAAGTTGCAAAACCTTCTTATATGTTAGGCAAAGCACTAATGATGGTTCTTGCGCCTATAGAAGTTAAGAAAGATAAAAATGCCAAAACTGAAAACAAAGAAGTCGGCGGCTAAAAGGTTTCGTTGTTCTGCTTCCGGAAAAATAATAAGAAACAAAGCAGGAAAACGACACTTTTTAAGCAGTAAAGGTACAACGCAGAAAAGAAGATTAGCGCAAAAAGATACAGTTGATGCGTCAGACCATAAGAGAATCAAAGAGCTGATACCTTATAAATGATGACAGAGGACAGAGGGCAGAAAACAGAAGACAGAAAAATCTGATTTCTGGAAACTGCTTCTGTTATCTGATTACGAACAAGGTGAGGAGTAGAGATGCCTAGAGTAAAAAGAGGAACAATAAAAAAGAAAAAAAGAAGAAGAATATTAGGCAAAGCGAAGGGATATGTTGCCGGCAGAAGTAAACTCTATACCGTGGCAAAGGATGCTGTTCAAAAAGGACTTGTCTATGCCTATAGAGACAGAAGAACAAAAAAGAGAAACTTCCGCAGTTTGTGGATACAGAGAATAAATGCCGCCACAAGAAGCCAGGGCATAACCTATTCACAGTTAATTGACGGCTTAGCCAAAGCCAATGTCGAAATAAACAGAAAAATGCTGGCAGAAATGGCAGTCAACGCTCCAGAATCATTCTCTGCATTAGTTGAGATAGCGAAGAAACATATTGAAGTAAAACCTGCTAAGGCGAGTTAAGTTTACCTTCGTTTCCCCACCAAGAAATTGGCAATTTCCCTGTCATTGCGAGAAGCGTAGCGACGAAGCAATCTCCTAGTGTCACTTTTGAGATTGCCACGCCCTCACAATGACAAACAGCTATTGTTTTGATGTTTTAACAAACACCGATAACCCATGGTCCCCCTGTTACATTATGCCCTTAGAAATTCTATGGAATTTCAAGGACTTTATTCTCCCTTTCAGGGACTAAAACCCTGAGATGCTCTGCATCTCTAGGGGCCGGAAATGCTTTGCATTTCACGGGGAAAGAATGTAGGGTGAGAAAACCGTCTTTCTTGCTTCCGCAAGAAACGGGCAGGTGTTTTTCTACAGTCCAATGTCTAAGGTCTATGGTCTCGTCTTCTTCTTGCTTCCCCGATATTTAGAATGTTATACTTTACGAAGATAGTTTATAGTTTGTGGTTTATAGTTTAAAGATAAGGAACAAAACCAAAAAATAAGAGAAATATAAATAAAAGATGCTAAACGAACTTGAAAAAATTAAGAAGGAATTTTTAGACTCTATTGAAACTATCAAAGACAACAAGACATTAGAGGAGTTAAGGGTTAAATTTTTGGGAAGAAAAAGTGGTTTAACCTCTGTCCTTCGTTCTTTGGGGACACTTATTCAGGAAGAACGTGTTTTAGTTGGTCAGAAAGCAAATGTTTTACGCAAAGACATTGAGGCTCGATTAGAGGAAATAAAGCATAATCTTGGTCAGAAGACAGGGAAAGAAGTTTCTATTGACCATACTCTTCCGGGTCTTCCTTTATCACTTGGCAAAGAACATCCCATAACAAAAACGATTCAAGAAATAGTGGATATTTTTTCTCCTTTGGGATTTCAAGTGGCTACAGGGCCCGAAATAGAAACTGATTATTATAACTTTGAAGCTTTAAATTTCCCGCCTGACCATCCTGCGAGAGATGAACAGGATTCTTTCCAGCTTTCAGGTGGTAAATATTTACTTCGCACTCAGACTTCGCCGGTGCAAATAAGAGTGATGGAGAAAACGAAACCACCTATAAGGATAATTTCACCGGGCGTATGTTATAGAAGAGATAATCCTGACGCTTCACATTCTCCGATGTTTCATCAGGTAGAAGGATTGGCTGTCGATACAGATATACATTTTACCGATTTGAAAGGTGTTTTATCAGAATTTATCCACCAAATGTTTGGCAAGGAAATAAAAATGCGTTTTGTTCCTTCTTTTTTCCCGTTTACCGAGCCATCGGCTGAAGTGGCTATTTCGTGTATTATATGCGGGGGTAAAGGTTGCTCAACCTGCGGAAGAAGCGGCTGGTTGGAAGTATTGGGCGCGGGCATGGTTCATCCCAACGTTTTCAAGAAAGTGAATTACGACCCCAAAAAATATACCGGATTTGCGTTTGGTATGGGTGTTGAGAGGATAGCAATGCTGAAATACGGCGTCGGCGATATACGGCTTTTTTATCAAAATAATTTACAGTTTTTACGTCAGTTTTAATCGGAACAAAATTCCGATACTCTGCGTTACAGGGTTCATTCAAATTAAAATCAGTAAAATCAGGGTCACATCCCATATTTTTCTTGCAGAATCTATAATAAGAATGTATTCCTGTCCTCCAGAGGCGGGTAAATTTTCGCGGGAATGACAAAAAAAGAGGGCGTGAATGATAGGATAAATGAGATTGCCTGCTCGCTTCGCAAGCAGGCGGGCTTCGTCACGGAATTTATCCCGCTTTCAGCGGGGCTCCTCGCAGTGACAGAACGGGGAATCCAGTCTTTCGTCATGAATAGATTCCCGATAAAAGCTATTCGGGAATGACATACTTTGTCATAAACAGATTTGTCCCCAAGTGTTTCTATTGGGGATAAAGACCCCCGATTACTGCATTCGGGGGCAGGCTATTCGGGAATGACACACAATGTGAAGTACTTTCTGCGTTCCTTAGTAATTAAAAGTTTTTTCCATTTTTTAAATGTGTTATAATTTCGTCTTATGCGAGCTTTACCGTCCTTAATTCATATTTCGTTTAAGAATATTATCAGGCAGTCGTTTTTTTATCTTGCAATTGTAGGAGCGTATCTGTTTATAGTTTCCACTCCGGCTTTTACAATGTTCACCTTTTTTGACGCTGAAAAATTCTTAATAGATACAAATATGGCTACTATTCTTCTTGTTGGATTATTAATCAGCGTTCTTGCTACTTCTTCTATAGTTGGCGGCGAGATAGAAGACAAAACGACTACACTGCTTTTGAGTAAACCTTTATCGCGTTTTACTTTTCTTTTATCGAAGTTTTGCGCGGTGGCATTGGCATTGATTCTTGCCTTTATTCCCCTTATATGCGCTCTTATAATGACATTGGACGTAGGTGTTCCGGAAGCAGTTTGGAGTGATGTTAACTACCATACTCTTTGGTTTGAATTTCTACCGTTAATAGGAGCAGCGCTTGTAGCCGCCGCGGCAAATTATTACGCGGATAAAAATTTCGCTTCCAGTTTCATAATTTTGTTTAGCATTTTTCTTGTAATTTCTTTATCCGTTCTGTGGTTTATGAGTAAGGCTCCTCTTCAGATGAACTTGTTTTATCCGATTATACTTTTATGGATGAGTAGTGTTCTTATTTGTCCAATTGCTTCGCTGTTAGCATTGAAAGGCAATGTTTTTTTTACATTGACATTTACTTTTTTGATTTTTGCTTTGGGACTTGCATCAAACTGGTTTTTAGGCGGTTTATTGCATAATCCGGGGATAAGAATCATCTATTCAATTATCCCTAATTTCCAAGTTTTCTGGATAGAAGAATTCTGGACAAAAAAAGAATACATTCCCATTGCTTATTTTTGGAATGTGTTAAAATACGTTTTCCTGTATTGTGCGGGTATGCTTTTTTTAACTTGGAGCATATTGGAAAACAGAGAAGTTTCGGGCGGAAGATAGAAATTAAAAAATGGGTAACGGTAACGAAGCTCCGATGGAGTCCGACACTACGTGTCGTATCATACGGAGTCGTCGGACCCGTATCGGTTAAGGCTCGTAATTGGTAACTCGTAAAGCGTAATTCGTAATTTTTAAAATTACCAATTACTGATTACGAAAAAACGAGTATCGCCTGCCTCGCCTTGCTCGTCAAGGCGGGTAACTCTAACCTGTAGTCCCCCTGTTTCATTTCGCAGAAATGTAGGGGGAGAATAACGATATTTAAATATGGAAGAAAAAAATAAATTCAAAAGAGGGTTTCAAACAGCTTTAGCTGCCTGTTTATTCCAAATTGTTCTCGCGCTTATATTTTACTTTTTATTTACTCGCGTAAAATCTCCGCTTATTTTATTGGAAACTTTCCATGTCTTAATAGGAATACCGATTTTTGCTATCTTTTTGCTTGTTTTCCATCAAAGGTACAGAGAATCACTTGAAAAAGAAGAAGTTGAAGAGCTTACTAAAAGAGAAGGCAGAATCTTTCAAGACGATGAAAGCACTATTCTTATATCCCGCGTTCGTCTGCGCCAGACGGAAAAATGGGCGATGCCTATACTGGGATTTCTTGTTTCGAGTGCTTTGATTTATGTAGTTTTTAGAGCACTATATTTTTTTCGCGGAAAACCTCTTACCTATGAAGCAAATCTAGCAATTTGTTTTCCTCTCATAGGGCTAACTTTTGTTATCTTTGTATTCTCTCGTTATATCCTTGGTATGTCTAAAGAAAAACAATTAAACGATCTTAGCGCTATAGGAACTTATCTCGGCGTAAACGCGCTGTTCACTTTTCTTATAGCTATTTCTATTGCTTTTAGATCTTTTAACCTTATAAGAATAGAATGGTTTGTATTTTACGCTCTCTGTTTTTTCCTTATACTAGCCGGGATTGAATATCTTCTAAACATTCTGGTCTCATTTTATAGAACAACGGGAACTAAAAACCGCACATTTTTTGATTCCAGGATTTATTATTTTTTGTCTACCCCTGAAGAAGTTATCCCATCCTTCTCGGAAATAGTCGATGTCCAATTCGGTTTTCGAATCACTCAAACTTGGTTTTATCAATTCGTAAGAAATAGAATGGTCCCATTATTTATGCTCTGGGCATTCTTGCTATATATCCTTACGTCTATTGTGATTGTGCAACCCTATGAAAAAGCTTTTATAGAATTTTTAGGCAAGCCCATAAGCGAAAAAGGCGAGCCGAAGTTATTTGGCCCGGGGCTACATCTTAAATTCCCGTTCCCAATAGGGAAATCGAAAATTTATGATGTTGACAGAATTAAACGGGTTCGTGTGGGAGTAAGAGGGGAAGAAGGAGAAAGAGTTTTGTGGACGGAAAGACATTATGAAGAAGAATTTAACTGGCTCATTGCCAGCCAAGAAACTGTGCCAACAAGTTCTCCTCTGGCAACCGAAAGAGCTGTCTCTTCTGTCTCAAGCAGAACTGTTCCTGTAAACTTTTTGTCGGGAGCGATATGGGTTTATTATAAAATTAATTCTACTGATCTTTTTAGTTATGCATATAAACATTCAGCGCCGGAAAGTGTTCTTGAAGGGATTATATATAACCAGTTTACCAAAATAATAATGAATGTTGATTTTTTTGACATTTTAAATGTCAATAGACTTCCTCTAACAAATGTGCTTAGAGGAAAAGTTCAAGATGAAGCAGATAAAAAAGAACTTGGCGTAGAAATTATATCGGTAAGTTTCGAGAGTATTCATCCTCCCATAGAGGTAGCTCCCAGTTTTGAAAAAGTTATT
>JAGLSL010000056.1 GCA_023135785.1 bacterium | reverse complement strand
ACCACCTCACAAAGCGCATATACTGCGAGGAGTGTGTGCGGACAGACGATTGGACGAAGAGTGGTCGTGGCTTCAGTCCTATCCCGTATGACATGGAGAAGGAGATCACCAAATGGACATGGTAATCAACAACCTTGTTGAGATGATCAGCACTTGGAAGCAGTGGAAATCTGAACCGGGGCACGTTCCTTCCCCAGACTTCATCAAGCAGAAGCTCCTGAAGTACGAGCCAGGAATGCTCGGTATGGCTGTGCAAGCTGCCGTGGACAAGGGGATCATCTCTGACGACGAAGCAGAAGAACTGCTGTAGACACCAACAAACAGACTGGCCAACAAGGCGCTGCACTGGACGGGGATTCCGCTGTGCTCCATCCCCGCCAGTGATCTTGGTCGTTAGAAATTAGATATTGGGAATTTGTTTCTTTGTTATTTTCTTATATCTATAATACAGAAGATATTGTTTTTTTCTTCCACCTACCTGTTTTAAACCACCACATTATGAGAAGTCCGTGCAGAACTGAAGCAAAAGCGTTTGTCCACCAAATGCCGTTAATTCCCAACATAGTTGCTTGGGAAAGATATATTGCCATAGGTATCTGAAATCCCCAAAGCGATAATAATGTGATAAACATTGGCGTGATTGTATCTCCTGCGCCGGCTAATGATTGTCCAAGCACAACACCCAGCGGAATAAATAAATAGAAAGGTGCGGTTATTCTTAAAAATCCAGTTCCAATAGAAATTACATTTTTATCTTTTATAAAAAATCCGACAATTTGCGGAGCAAAAATAAAGAATAGAATGGCTACTAAAATCATCAGAAACATATCGAGAGTTGTTGCTGTCCATGCGCTTCTTTGGGCTCTTTTGGGCTGTTCGGCGCCCAAGTTTTGTCCTACCAGGGTAGCGGCGGCGCCGCCAAAGGCAAGGGCTGGCATAAGAACAAGCATTTGTAACCTCATGCCGATTCCATAAGCGGCAATAGCTGCTGTTCCAAAACTTGCGACAATACCCATTAGAACTAAGCCCATTATACTTCTGAAAAACATCTGCAATGAAGCAGGCAGTCCTATTTTGAGCATTTCTTTTAAAAAGGTCAGTTTAATTTTAAACTGTGAAATGTGTATATGAACTTTGGAGCGTCTTTTAGAAAGTAAAAGAAGCACTAAAAAAGCGGGCACAGCTTGAGACAGTACTGTTGCCAAAGCGGCGCCCGACGTGTTCATTCTTGGAACGCCCAATCCGAATATGAATATGGGGTCTAATATAATGTTGATAATATTTGAAAGAAACATGAATTTCATAGGTGTTACCATATCTCCCTCTGCTTGTAGTATGGAGTTTCCGAAGGATAGCAAAACCATTGTTATTCCGCCTATGAGAATTATCTTAAGATATGAACTGCCGATTTTTAAAACTTCCGGACTTGCGCCTAATATCAGAAATAGTTTATCCGTAAATAAAAGCCCGACTAATATTGTAGCCAAAGCTATAATTAAACCCAGCATTATGGATTGGCTTGCGACAGCGTCCGCATTTTTTGTATCTTTTGCTCCCACATATCGGGCAACAAGCGCAATGGTTCCCCTGGTTATGCCTATAAGTGTTGCAAAAACAACCATCATAATAGTTCCGCCTATGGCTACTGCTGCTATGGAATCGCTGCCGAGTTTTCCGACCCAGAACATATCGATTAAATTGAGCGTAGAATTAAGAATGGCTATTACCATCAGAGGACCGGTAAGAGAAAGCACTTTTGGCAGAATAGGTCCTGTTGTGAGTTCTATATCTTGTTTTAAAAATTTTTTGAGCATTTCGTGTGTTTTTCTGCGCAGTTTTTGAGGGATTAAATATTTAGGGCTGGACCTAATTCGTTTTGCAAAACATTTGAAGATTTAAATCAAGTCCAGCCCCAATTTGGAATAACATAAAAATTATTCACTTATCTATTTATGTCAGCCTTATCTTTTCTTCTTAGTTGTCTTTTTCTTTTTGGCTGGTTTCTTTTTGGCTGGTTTCTTTTTAGCTACTTTCTTTTTAGCTACTTTCTTTGCCATTATTTTAATCACCTCCTTTTATAATTTGTATTATGAATGATTTAATATATTTATTCAATAATTATTTTAAAATAATTACAAGTTTTTTATACTTTCTTTTATCCATTCTAAATAATCTTTGCTTCTATCAATTATAGGCAGAGCAATTATTTCTGGAACCTCGTAGCTGTGAAGCTGTTTAACTATTTTTACAATGTCATTGAAAAATTTTAAATCTGTTTTTGCCGTAAGAAGAATTTCATTTGCAGATTCAATTTTATTTTTCCACCAGAAGAAAGAATTTACTTTTTTAACAATATTTACACAAGCCACTAGTTTTTTTTAATAACTTATCGGATATTTCTTGGGCTTCTTTTTCTGTGGGGACTGTGATAAAAATAATTATAAAAGAAAAAATTTTCATTTTAGTTTTAAATTAAAAGAAAGATTTGTAAGTTATTATGGCAAATATAAGAAAAATACCAAACAGTAGAAAAGTAATTCCCCAAGAAACAAAATTGCCTAAAATTTCTCCTGCAAGTGTCTCTCCTTTTTGCTTAGATGCAATAACAAGCTGTTCAATGTTTTCTTCAAGATTTAATATGTTATGTTTCATAAAAGCAATAAAACCTGAAAGGCAAAGAAGCATCATTACTCCGCTAAGAAATCCTAATCTTCCCATAAGGAAAGCAGTAATAATATTTTTTGCTTGTTTGGTGCTGGAGTAAGTACCATCAAAGGTAATTTTATTTTCGAATTCATTGCCAACTTTTGGTTCCAGAGTGCCTGTTTTAACTGGACTACTTGTGTTTCGCATATACCTGGTTCCATAAAAGAAAATATTATTCCCTTCTATACGATAAAACTCTTCGCTACGAGTGATAGGACCTCCTGCAGTTCCTATGACTTTTAAATATTTTTTCCCATCTTCCAAAGTTATAGTTCCGGTACAAGTCATTATTATCTTGAATTCTTGTGGGGGAGCAGCAACACTTGTTATTACTTCTAAAGGTCCTTGTACGTCTATTTTTGCTGTAAGGTCGTATTTTAATTGTGCTCCAGAAATGTAAGGAAAAGGTTTGTTTCCTGCCCCATGTCCTTTATAAGATGTTAGTTCTCCCGAGAAAGACAAGGTGTCGAAAGGATTAAACTCTTTACTTGCTTCATAACGCGTAAATTCTTCTTTTACATTGCCGACTCCTACTTTGTACCAACTTTTGCCATTAATATTGTAGTGTTTCCCTCCTTCGGAAATATCTGCACTGTAAGCAATTATGTAACAGTTATCAAATTGACCGGCAGGGACAACAACTGTTTCTCCGAAGCTGAGCACTTTTGTTTTATAATCCCAATAATTTATTCCTTCTTTTGTTGTTCCACGATTAAGATAATTGGTTTTTTGGATACCCCAAAAAAGTATTGTCACAAGCAATACAACTGATATGGTAAAAACTAATAATTTTATACGTGTTACAATTTTACGAACTTTTATACCTATATCATCTTTATTTTCTGAAAATTGTTGGTGAGGAGTTATATCGTCAGAAGATAAAGAGACTAAATGAGGCAGTTCTCTAAGAGGAAACCATTCGTTGCCCCCGGTTTTCTGTACTAAAGACTTCTCATCGATTCGCTTTTCCTGAAGCCATTTTGTGATCGTATGAAAATTCGCCGGTCCATATTTTTCGCCTTTAATATTTTTTACTTTGAATGTGGGCTCAGTATTTCTATCTATATGTGAAGGTTGTTCTTTGGAACTAATGGGGTGTTGGAATGTATCAGTGAATTCCGGAACAGATTGTATCGGTTGCCATGCTTTTATGTCTTCTTGAGAAATATAATCTTGTCCTAAAATCCTTTTTTCATTAATCCATTTTCTAATTGTCTCTATATCTGCAGGACCGTATATAGTGCCATCTAATTTTTTTATCTTCCATTTTTTAGTCATTTGCAACTAAAGTTCTGTTGAATTGTTTAATTTTTATATCAAATTTATTCTCCTTTAGTCAAATATATAGTTGAGAAGCAAACAATAAACTTCTATAATTAAACTGTGATTACACCGATTAAAGAAAAGAAAGTATAACTTTGCAAGTGTTTTTGTTGGTTTGTTTTTAATTTTTCTACGGGGTGTGGCTTAGCTTGACCGCCATTGCTACTTTGGCGGTCATCCGCCAACGTTTTCTTGTCCGCCTAATTTTTAGTGGCGGAAGTGGCGGATGGGTTAGAATAAAATGTATGTTTATATATTAAAAAGTAAAAAAGATGAAAGTTTTTATATCGGTTCGACAAAAAATGTGAACGAGAGATTAAAACAGCATAATAAGGGATATAATGTTTCTACTAAAAAGAAGATTCCTTGGGTTTTAATTAGAACTGAAAAATATAATGATAAGTCTTTAGCATTAAAACGTGAGAAATTTTTAAAGAGTGGTAAAGGCAGAGAAGTCTTAAAGAATCTATGTTCTTTAAGAAAAGTTTAATGGTATTATATCAACAGTTACTCGGGGTGTGGCTTAGCTTGGTTAGAGCGCTACGTTCGGGACGTAGAGGTCGGTGGTTCGAATCCACTCACCCCGACCAAAATTAGTAATTTCGTAAACTGTAATTGGCCCTCTGCAATTTGCACCCTGAAATTTCAGAGAAATTTCGGGTACTTAGTCCTTGAAATGCTCTGCATTTCTAAGGGAAAAATTCCGAGGATTAAGTCCCCGAAAATCTCCGATTTTCTGGGGATGAATAGGGATTGATAAAAAAATCAGTAGATGGTAATGGAGGAGAAATGGCAAGAATAGGTAGAATAGAAAGAGAAACAAAAGAAACAAAAATCAGTGTAGTACTCAACCTTGACGGTGAGGGCAAATCTGAAATTTCTACAGGCATCCCTTTTTTGGACCACATGCTTACACTTTTTTCAAAACACGGACTTTTTGATTTAGAATTGAAGGCCAGTGGTGACTTAGACGTAGACATACATCATACAAATGAAGACATAGGATTATGCCTTGGAGATGCGTTATCAGAAGCATTAAGTAGTAAGGAAGGGATTAAAAGATTTGGCTCTTCCTTTGTTCCCATGGACGAAGCTTTAACAAGAGTAGTTCTTGACATAAGTGGAAGAGCTTCATTTTATCTTTATTCAGAAAAAATAGAATTCCCTAATCCTTTAGAAAAAGATAAATATGACGGACCGAATTTAAAACATTTCTTGCAAAGTTTTGCACAGCGAGGCGGATTAAATTTACATATTTCTATTTTAAAAGGGGAAGATTTTCATCATATTTCAGAATCAATTTTTAAAGGATTGGGAAAAGCTTTGGATGAAGCTACAAGAATAGATCCAAGAATCAAAGGCATACCTTCTACTAAAGGAACGTTATAAAAAATTTAAAAATTAAAGTGCAAAATGTAAAATGACAAATCAAAATTCAAAATGAAAAACAACATTTTTGATGCTGAATGTCTGATATTAGTAAAAGCAAACGGCGAAAATTTATTGACTTAGTTTCCCTTTTTGCATTTTAATATGTGATTTCCCTCTGGAATCTTAAAAAGATTCCGAGGACTTGGTCTCCCTGAAAAGGGACTAAATCCCTGGAATGCTCTGCATTCCTAGGGGCCTGAAATTCTGTGAATTTCTAGGGGTGATATTTGATTTTTGATATTTAATTTTATTTGAGCGAAAGCGAGAAAATCATATGTTAATAATTCCTGCTATAGATTTAATGGATGGCAAAGTAGTGAGACTTACTAAAGGAGATTTCACTACAAGCAAAATTTATTCCGATGACCCTGTTGCAGTTGCTAAAGATTGGCAGGAAAAAGGAGCGAAAAGAATACATATAGTAGACCTTGACGGAGCCAAAACTGGAGAATGTAAGAACCTAGATGCTGTAAAAAAAATAACTGAAGAACTTAAAATCCCTGTGCAGTTGGGGGGCGGGATAAGAAGTTTTGGTATGGCTCGAAAAGTTTTGGACTGTGGAGCAAGATGGCTTATATTGGGAACAAACGCGCTTTTAGATGAAAAATTTTTAAAAGAAATCATGTCTTCTTTTCCTGATAAAATTATTGTTTCAGCTGATATTAAAAACGAGAAGATATATGTTAAGGGATGGAAAGAAAGTTCATCTTTAGATATTTTTTCATTTATTACAAAACTTGGCGAAATGAAGGTGTCTTCCTTGATAGTTACCGATATTCAACAAGATGGAATGCTTGAAGGTGTGAATGTTGAATTCTTTACTAAAATTTGCAAAATAAGTCCCGTTCCTATTATAGTAGCAGGTGGAGTTTCTTTTTTGGAGGATATAAAACATCTTTCAGTTATAAAAGGAATTGAAGGGATTATAATAGGTAAGGCGTTATATGAAGGTAGAATAAAATTGGAAGAAGCGATTAAGATAAATTCAAAAATCACCCCTAGAAATTCAGAGAATTTCAGGGACTAAGTCCTCGGAATCTTGACCCTCTGCAATTTGAAAAATTGCGAGGACTAAAGTCTCGGGAATGCTTCGCATTCCACGAGGAAAGATTCCAGAGGGAAGTGTAAAAGTCAAAATGACATATTAAAATGTAAGAAATTCAATAACCAAACACAAAGACAGGAAAATTGCAAAAAACAGCAAAAAATTCAAATATTCTAAAAATATACTTGGCAATACTTTATATCTTAATCTCATTTATATTGAGTCTTTATAGCATTTCTTTTTCTCCCAAACTGTTGGATATTTTTTCATTTGTTGGACTCATACTTGCAGTTATTGGTGGTATTGTCATTGCTTTTTCAGTTAAAAGTTGTCAATATATTAGCATTATTGCTAATCACGTATTTAATTGAAAATGATGTGTTATAGTAGTTAGAAAAATTTTTTAATTTTGAATTGTAGTTTTAATTTTTGCATTTTAAATTTTAAATTAAATAATTATGTCAAAGAAAAAGTCGCTTATAAAAGGTTCGCTTATAATTGTTGAGTCTCCTGCAAAGGCGCGAACTATTCAATCTTTTCTTGGGAAAGGATATAAAGTTAGCGCAAGTATGGGGCATATAAAAAATTTACCGAATAGCAAATTAGGGGTTGATGTTGAGCATGATTTTGAACCCACTTACACTGTTATCAAAGGAAAAAAGAAAATCCTCAAAGAGCTAAAAAGCGAGGCTAAAAAATATTCACAAGTTCTTCTTGCGGCTGATGCTGATAGGGAAGGGGAAACAATCTGCGCCCATTTAGCTGAAGAAATAAGTCCCGTTAATAAAAATATTTCCAGAATTTTGTTTCACGAAATTACTTCTTCTGCTATCAAAGAATCACTGGAACATATTACTGCAATAGATGTAAGTAAAGTTGATTCGGGTAAGGCAAGGAGAGTTCTGGACCGACTCGTAGGTTATAAAATCTCGCCTTTGTTGTGGAAAAAAGTAAGAAAAGGATTATCTGCGGGTAGGGTTCAAACAGTTGCTTTGAAAATCGTTGTGGATAGAGAAAAAGAAATACAGGCATTTGTTCCGGAAGAATATTATTTGGTTCTTGGCAAATTTTCTACGCAAAACAATGAAGAATTTTCCTCTCAACTTAAAGAATTTAAAGGTAAAAAGATTACAAAATTTCCTAAGGATGAAGTTTTTGATATAAAAACCGATATAGAAAAACAAAACTTTGTTGTAAAAAGTATTACTACTAGAGAAGAAAAAAGAAATGCTCCTCCTCCTTTTATTACAAGTTCATTGCAACAGCAAGCTCACAGCATATTTAGATTTTCTGCTCAAAGGACGATGAGAATAGCACAGCAATTATACGAAGGTGTTAATGTCGGAGATGAGTTGACAGGGCTTATTACTTACATGAGAACAGATTCTTTTAATATTAGTAAAAGTGCTCAAACTAAAGCGAGAGAATTGATACTTAAAAAATTCGGCAAAGAATATCTTCCTTCTTCTCCCCCCAAATTCAAGGCAAAAAAGGGCGCCCAGGAAGCACATGAAGCTATACGCCCGACGAATGTTGAGCTTTCCCCTGAAAAAATAAAAGAATATTTAGACCCTCTTCAATTAAAAATATACACACTGATATACACCCGGTTTTTAGGTTCCCAAATGACTCAAAAGATAACGGAAGTGAACACTATAAAACTATTAGGCGGAGATTATGTGTTTGTAACCGAAAGTAGAAAAACAAAGTTTGACGGCTATACAGTTCTTCTTAATAAGGAAGAGAAAGAAGTAAATGTGTTGCCTATTTTAAAAGAACAAGAAAAAGTAAATTTATTAGATATTAATCTCGAGCAGAAATTTACACAACCGCCTCAGCGTTACAGTGAAGGAACGCTTATCAGGAAATTGGAAGAAGAAGGTATAGGTCGTCCTTCGACTTATGCTCCGATAATGAATACTATTAAAGACAGGGATTATATAAGAAGCGTGAAAGGCGCGCTTCATCCTTCGGAACTTGGTACAGTTGTGGTTGAATTGCTTATTGAGAATTTCCCCAAAATATTTTACGAACAATTTACTTCCGAAATGGAACAAAGCCTTGATGAGGTTGAAGAAGGCAAGAAAAAATGGTCGGATATAGTGAAAGATTTTTATACGTCTTTTGAACCAGTTTTGAATAAAGCATCGGTGGATATGAAAAATATAAAAAAAGAAAGAGAAATAATTACCGATGAGAAATGTCCCGAATGCGATGGGAAATTAATTATAAAAGAAGGTAGATTCGGACCGTTTATGGCATGTTTGAACTTCCCCACGTGCCGATACACAAAACGAATATTGAAAAAAGTTGGCGTAAAGTGTCCAAATCAGAATTGTTCCGGCGAAATAGTAGAAATGAGAAATAAAAGAGGTAGGGTATTCTACGGATGCAGTAACTATCCTCAATGCAGATGGATTGCTTCTTATTTGCCGTCTGAGAAAAAACAGAACACAGAAGACAGTCAACAGATGACAGAAAAACAACCAACAGGAGACAGAGGACAGAATACAGAAGACAAGGAACAGACAACAGAAAACGGAGAACAGAATACGGAAGAATCCGACATCTGATTTCTGAATTTTAAATATGGAGAATGAAAAACTAAACCAGTTTTTAAAATTCCTGCGGGTAGAAAAAAATTTATCGGAAAACACTTTAACAAGTTATAGAACAGACCTTATTCAATTTAATAAGTTTTTGAACGAACATTATACGACTATAACGTTGAGCGGAATTGAAACTACGCATATCAGAGATTTTCTGACTACTCTTTATAGTGACGGTTATAGTTCAAGTTCAATAGGCAGGAAAATAGCAACATTACGTTCATTTTTTAAATTTGCCATTAGGAATGAATGGCTCGATTCCAATCCTTGCTCTCTTATTTCAAGCCCAAAAAAGAAAGGCACATTGCCTGAACCTATGAGTGTAGAAGAAATTGAGACAATTCTGTCTTTGCCGGGTAATGACCATTTAAGCATAAGAAATAGAGCTATTTTGGAAACCTTGTATTCAACAGGAATACGTGTTTCTGAGCTTACAGGTATGAATATTGACAGTATAGATTTTGTAGGAGGAACAATAAAGGTAAAAGGTAAAGGGAGAAAAGAAAGGATAATTCCTATAGGAGATAAAGCGCTTGAAGCAATAAGTGCTTACTTTAATAAAAGAAATATGTTTTTCGATTCGCTTCGAAGCGATTTGCATGTAAATAGAGAAGCTCTATTTTTAAATAATTGGGGAGGAAGGCTTACTGCAGGAAGTGTAAAGAAATTTGCGCACCAATATATAAAAGAAGCTGCTATTAAAAGAAACGTATCTGCCCATAGTTTCCGTCACAGCTTCGCAACTCATCTTTTGGAAAGAGGCGCTAACTTAAGGGCAGTGCAGGAATTACTCGGACATGCTTCTTTATCAACGACACAAATATACACACATCTGACCACAAAAAGACTCAAGAAAGTTTATGATAAAACACATCCTCGCGCATAGATTTGAGAGCGTGAATTTAGAAGCTGTAAAGAAAATGTTATAAGAAGTATGAGAGAATATCTACCAGAAAAACTATGAGTAAGAAAATTCATGTTATCTCTTTTGATGTAGACGGCACATTAGTTGAACAAAAGTTTAACGAACTCATATGGGAAAATGATATTCCTGCTTTGGTTGCCGGAAGCAGGAAATGGGATTTCGAGCAAGCAAAAGATTTTTGTCTTAGCGAATATGCGAAGTTAGGAGACAAAGATTTGCGCTGGTATAATATTGAATATTGGCTTGAGAAGTTCAATCTCCCAATATCAGCCAAAGAGATATTCAAGAAAAGAGAAAAATCAATCGTGGTCTATTCCGATGTTTTACCTGTTCTTGAAAAACTTAAAAAGCAAGGATTTAAAATAATCGTTATTACCTGTATGCCTCGAATTTTTCTGAAAGAAAAAATCCAAAAATTTGACCGCCATTTCGATGAAGTCTTTTCAACGGTAAGTGATTTTAAGCAAGTCAAATCCCCTGAAATTTATCTTCATGTCTCGAACCTTATTAAATCCTCTCCATCCGATATTTTGCATATAGGCGACCATCATACATTGGATTATGAGTTTTCTCTTGAAGCAGGGTATAAAAGTATTCTTATCCAGAGAGAAGAAAAGACAAAAGATTTTAGCATTTCCAATCTCCAAGAAATATTTAATTTCTTGTAAAATTGAAATATTGCAATCTCAAAGATATATTCAATTTCTTGTAAAATTGAAATATTCTAGATTTTGCTTTAAAATCCCCAGTTAAATACTGCGCCTGTAGCTCAATCGGATAGAGCAACGGATTTCTAATCCGTAGGTTGCAGGTTCGATTCCTGCCAGGCGCGCTAGTATTTGGTATAATAACAAAGGGTTGTTAATGGTTAAAAATGGTTAGCAGAGGTTAATAGAGCCCGCCACTAAAGATTGGCGGACAGGGTTACAAAATATTTTAATGCAACCATTATTAACTGTTGTTAACTAAGTATTTAGAGCACGGCGAGATAGCTCAGTCGGTAGAGCAGCGGACTGAAAATCCGCGTGGCAGCGGTGCGACTCCGCTCCTCGGCACCAACTATCAGGTTGTGGAACATGACCAGGTTTGCAGCAGAATGCCTCCTGAGGCCACG
>JAGLSL010000055.1 GCA_023135785.1 bacterium | reverse complement strand
CCATTATGTTTCTGAACTTCTGCAGAACTTGTAGTTGCCCATTTATGGGCGCCTGGTTCTACTCAAATTCCTAATTACCAATTTCTAATTCCTAATGAAATGCCCAATGTCGAATTCCCAAATTAGGTATTTACTCTATTAGAAATTAGGAATTGCCCGCCTGCCAAATCTTGCCGGGCAAGGGTATTGGAAATTCTTTTAGTCTTCGGTCTTTGGTCTTTGGTCTATAGTAGTGGCAAAGCTTGCTTTGCTTTTTTTGTTTGCCGAGTAAACTCGGTCACTACATTTGTCGTTAAATGCCTGATTGCGAAGCGGGCAGGGAAATACATTGTTGCTATCCTTAGTTTTTTGAAGTTGTAGTATGTAATTTTTTTTAGTTTTCAATCCTTTAACAACATATATCTATTGTATATCTACCGCATTTCTATCGTATATCTTTTAATCATGCCGATAAATCGGCAACTACAATAAAATAATGGAAATAGATAGAAATAACACCTTGATATAGGTCGAAATAAGGTGGAAATATATTGAAATACATTGTCATTATTCTTGGTTTTTTGCTTTGTTTTATAGTATGTAATTTTTTTTAGTTTTCAATCCTTTAACAACATATATCTATCATATTTCTACCGTATATCCACGTATATCCATTTATATCTACCGTATTTCTACTGTATATCTATTTTTTGATTTTGATTACACTATTTCCAAAAACGCTCTAACTACATCGGGATCAAATTGCGTGCCGGTGCCTTCCTTAATAATCCTTAGCGCCTCTTTTTTGCTGTAGGCTTTACGATAAGTCCTATCCGAAACCAGCGCTTGATAAATATCCGCCACAGCGATAATCCTTGCTCCCAGCGGTATGTCTTTTCCCTTAAGCCCGCTGGAGTATCCGAGCCCGTCAAACCTCTCATGATGGTGAAGGACTATGGGAACTACTGCGCTTAAAAAATGCACGCTTCTTATTATCTCCGCTCCGATATGGGGATGGGTCTTTATTTTCTTTAATTCCTTTTCGTTAAGTTTCCCTTTTTTGTGCAGGATTTTATCGGGAATGCCGATCTTGCCTAAGTCGTGCAATATAGCCGCATGCTTTAGGTTCTCTATATCCTTTTTGGAGACGTTGAGCTTTTTCCCAATATCAACGGCTATAGAAACCATATTTTCGCCGTGCTCGCTGGTATAATAATCTTTGGCTTCTATGGTCTTAGCGAAAGCGCAGATGGATTCCAATAGAGCCTGATTAACTCTATTTTCCATCCTGAGCAGTTTTTCCTTCATCTGCCCTACGCTTTCTTTTTCATCTTTTCTTGCGCCATTATTTACTTGCTTTTTGGTTATCTCTGCGAATATGGTTAATCTGTTGCCGCCAAGTTCTTTTGCAGTACGCAGAGTCTTATCGACCAAATCCATAAGGGTTTTCTGTGTATCTGCGCCGTCCTCCGGATAACTGACTAATCCCATACTTATCTTTAATCTTATTTTTTGTCCTTTCGGATCAAATACATGTTCGCCCAAATTTTTCAATAGTTTTGCGCCAAAATTAACAGCTCCTTCATTATTGGTATCGGGCAAAAGGATAAAAAACTCCTCGCCGCCGTAGCGGATAACTACATCATTAGTCCTGGATGAATCTTTTAAATACTGCCCTAATTCCTTCAATATCTGGTCTCCGTATTGATGTCCATATGCGTCATTTATGGATTTAAAGTAATCTATGTCTATCATTATCATTGAAAGAGGCAGAACATGTCTCTGCGCCCTTTTAAATTCCGACGACAGTCTCTTCTCCAGATATCTGTAATTATAAAGACCCGTAAGCGGGTCTTTTACGCTAAGCTCCTTGAGCCTGTTCAACAAGTTTTTGTTGTTTAATGTGAGCTCCTGCATCTTAATCGCTTTTTTAATCGTTATCTTCAGCTCGTCCATATTAAGGGGCTTTTCCAGATAACTAAATGCCCCTTGGTTAAGGGCGGCAATAGCGTTTTCCACAGAGGCATACCCCGTAAATACTATGACAGCGGTATCGCTATCAGCCTTTTTTATATCACGCAACAGATCCAGCCCCGAACCGTTGGGAAGATTCAGGTCGACTAATATGACATTGTAAAATTCCTTCGCAAGCTTCTCTTTTGTGAGGACAAGATTTCCCACGCTGGTTACCTTATAGCCCTCTTCGCATAATATATCTTCCAAAGTTTCGCATATATTTGTATTGTCATCAACGATAAGAATATTTGCGCTTTCCGGCTTTCTCATATTTCAGTAACCTCCTTAATTATATCTAAGAGACAAGATGGTTTAAACGGTTTATAAAGACAGATATAGGCGGATTTTTTAATGGCATCCTTCACTAAATCTACCGTCTCTTCCCTGTAGGCAGTCATCAATATAGCTTTAACCTTTGGATTGACTTCTCTTATGGCGAGGTAGGTTTCAAGACCGTTTAGTGTAGGAAGTTTCATGTCAACGATAACAATATGATGCGGCATCCGTTTAGTTATTTTTATAGCTTCTTCGCCGTCTTTGGCAACTGAAACCAAAAATCCTTCTTTTGTCAAAATGTCTTTTAGTGTCCGACGCGTGAGCGGATCGTCATCAACCACCATAACCAATATACTATCTCTTGCCTCTTTAATCCGGGCTACCAATTTATCAATATCCAGGGGCTTATACAAAATCCCAAATGCCCCTTCGCGAAGACAATCTTTTATCATATCGTCAAGCGAGAAGGCAGTCATTATAATTACCGCGGTCCGGGGGCTGATCTTTTTTATTTCCCTGAAAGTCTCCAATCCGTTCACAACCGGCATTTTCATGTCCAGGAGGACTACATCATACTGAGAGCTTTCTAATGCCTTAAGCGCTTCCGTTCCGCTTTCAACAAAATCAGCCCCGTATCCTTTCTCCGTTAAGATGTCCTTAAGCGTCTCGCACAAACGACGGTCATCGTCAACCATCAATATGTTTATCTTCTTCATTTTCATCACTTTTGTCTCCTCCTATATTAAAAGTCAAATAAGTCTACTCCGGTGCGCATTCCTATTATCATTACCCTTTCCCACCTCGGAGGTGGGAAAGGGGTTGTTATAATTTGTCCATATCAGGCGGACAAATTAATCACCGTCTCCCTCTTGCCTTAAATCTTTAATAAAGCTGTGGCATTTGCGTTATTTATAACTGACGGACTTATCGGCAGTCTGACCTTGATAACCGTTCCTCCTTCGCCGGAGCGGTTTTTGGCATCAATACTGCCGCTGTGTCCTTCAACAAGGAGCTTGGCGGTAGACAAGCCCAATCCCGTCCCCCGGGCCTTTGTGGAAAAAAACGGCTCAAAAATCCTTTTCAGGTCATCTTCTTTTATTCCATTTCCCGTGTCCTCAAACAAGATGTCAACAAAGCCGCCTTCTTTGGCTGCCTTTACCGACAGATCTCCTCCCTTTTCCATTGCCTGCACCGCATTTAAAATTATGTTTATAAATACCTGGGAAAGTTGAGCCGGGTCGGCCTTTATTTCGGGTAAATTCTTATCTACCAAGGTAACTACATTTATTTTCCCTGGGGGATTGACTTTATCAATGCTCTTCAATAAAAGATTCCCAATGTTCACATTTTCAAACACCGGGGGCTTGGGTCTGGCAAATGTTAAAATATCCTTGATGATTTCGTCCGTGTTGGTAATTTCTTCTTCCAATATGTCCAGATGTCTTTTTACCTTTTTGTCTTCATCTTTTTTGCCACGCAATTTCATCCCAAGAAAATAAACAGAATTCCTCATAACGCCCAATTCATTTCTGAATTCGTGACTTACCACCCCGGCAAACTGCCCGAGAAGAGCCAATTTCTCGGCAGAAGCTAACTTCTCCCGGGCAAGAACCAATTCTTTCTCCGCCCGCTTGCGTTCGGTGATGTCGCATATAATCCCTTCATAGTAAATTGCTTTACCATTACTATTTCTTCTTATTAAGGTTTTATCCTCAATCCATTTCTCTTGCTTGTCTTTTGTTATAATTCTGTATTCTTGTGTAAATTGGCTTGTTCCCTCATCCTTGCTGTGATTTTCAACTTCTTTTCCCACTCTCGCCAAATCATCCGAATGGACGACTTCAGCAAACGGCACTTTTCCTGAAGTAAAATCTTTCGCAGAGTAGCCGAAAAGTCTTTTTACATTCTCGCTTACAAACTCTACTGGCCAGCCGGGAGCATTTTTCCAGAGGAATGCCACCGCAGGACTCCTGTTTATTATTGCGCTGGCCTGCTTTAATCTCTCCTCCGTCTTCTTGCACTCAGTGATATCTTCGGCAATACCCACATAGTAGGGGATGTTGCCCTCTTCGTCTTTAACCGGAGCGCCCGCAGAAGAGTGCCATCTCCAGCTTTTGTCTTTGTGCTTGACACGGTATTTAACTCCGTGCTGGGGCTCTCCCGTAATCATTACCTTTTTAAGGAAAGCCTGGCAGACCGCTACATCGTCGGGATGCACAAATGGAATGAAACTATGCCCTTCAACTTCTGAAATCTTATGCCCCAACAATCGGGTCCATGCAGGGGAGACAAATTTGAAAATCCCATCAGGGGTAAGCGTATAGATAATCTCGCCGGCATTCTCCACGATATTTTTAAGCTGACCCTCGCTTGCCCGCAGCGTTTTCTCTATCCCCTTGCGTTCGGCGATTTCCCTGTGTAACTCCAATGTCCTTTCTTCTATCTTTTCTTCAAGGTCGGTCCGGTAACTCTTCAAGCTTGCGGCCATTAGGTTAAATGTTTCCGCCAGTTCATGGATTTCATCGCCGGTTCGGACCTCTGCCCGCACATCCAGATTCCCCTTCGCCATCTCTTCGGCTGCCCGATGAAGTTCCCTAACCGGTTTTATAATTAAGCCTGCCAGGCCGAAGCCGATAAAAATACTTAAAAGTATAGCCAGAACGGTTATCCCGATGGTTAGACCCAGAGCATTATTAATCGTCTTTCGGATATTTTCTTCCGTTATTCCGACTCTCACCGTGCCGACAATTTCATCTTCTGCCGATATGGGAACAGCGATATCGTAGATAAAGCCCTCCCCTGTATCCAGCAACTGGGTACTGCTAATCTTGGAAGGGCGAACCGAATTAACCCCCTTTAACTCTACGGGAAAACCTTCTTTAAAAGTGTGAGTTAAGATATTGTCTTTTGAATCCACTACAAAAACATAAGCGATATCGGACTCTAATGTTTTCTCGTTTTCTATCAAATATTTTAAGTCAAACCAATTTTCCGTGAGAATGGGCAGCGTGCTGCGAGCCGATAAACTCCTGGCGATAAATACGCCTTTTCCCATCAGCTGTTCTCTTAGGATATCCTGAACGATAACGTTCACCATAAAACTAATTGATAAACCCAAAAGCAAAATCGTCAGAACAAGACTGGTTGCAATTTTATTCCGCAGTCCAATTCTTTTTGTCATTATAATCTTTCGC
>JAGLSL010000054.1 GCA_023135785.1 bacterium | reverse complement strand
ATAGAGATTACCGAAGCTGAACCCCATTCTGAGAATAAGGAAAAACCAAAAAAGAAACACTTGGGGAAAGGCAAGAAAATACGGCGCCCCCCAGTAGTTGTTGTTATGGGTCATGTTGACCACGGAAAAACAACGTTATTGGATACCATAAGCAAAAAAAATATAGTGGATAAAGAAAAAGGCAAAATCACACAACATATTGGTGCTTCGACCGTCGAGTTGGAAGACGGAAATAAAATAATTTTCCTTGATACTCCGGGTCATGAAGCTTTTACCAGCTTAAGAGCCCGCGGTTCTCAAATAACCGATATAGCCGTTTTGGTAGTTGCCGCAGATGACGGCGTCCAACCCCAAACAAAAGAAGCTATTGACCATGCAAAAACCGCCCAAATACCAATAGTTGTGGCTGTAAATAAAATAGACAAAAAAACCGTAAATCCGGAAAAAGTAAAGATGCAACTGCAATCATTAGGACTTGTTCCTGACGAAATGGGAGGGACAACTCAATTTGTAAATATTTCCGCCCTAAATAATTTGGGGATTGACAAACTATTGGAAACAATACTTTTAGAATACGAGATGTTAGAAACTTTTTCCAATATAGAAGGCCCTGCTAAAGGATATGTCATAGAAAACAGAATGGATAAAGGCAGAGGACCCGTAGGGACTTTATTGATAGAATCCGGAATTCTTAAAATCGGCAATTGTTTTGCATCCGGTAATACCTTTGGCAAAGTAAGGGCAATGGTTGATGACCATGGCCGGAATCTAACCGAAGCACTGCCTTCTTCAATAGTAGAATTATCCGGCTTTTCTTCACTTCCGATATCCGGAGATACTTTCCAAGTTGTAAAAAGTGAAAAAGAAGCCAGAGAAATTGTTAGCAAGAAAACCAATCAACAACAAAACGCTAAAACAAAAGAAAAAGCTGTTTTCACGCTTGAAGGCTTACAGAAACAGTTGGGCAAACAAAAGATAGTCGAATTGCGATGTATCGTAAAGAGTGATGTTCAAGGTTCTCATGAAGCGTTGAAAAAAGTTTTGGAACGATTGAGCAATGAAGAAATGAATTTAAATATAATTAATCAAGGGGTAGGCAGTATAAACAGTTCCGATGTGCTTCTTGCTGAGGCTTCCAATGCTATTATCATTGGTTTCAATCTGGGAGTTCAAGGCTCTGTGCAAAAAATGGCCATAGAAAAAGGAGTAGAAATACGCCTTTATGATATTATTTACGATGCGATAGACGATATCAAGAAAGCTATGGAGGGAATGCTTAGCCCTAAGATTGAAGAAATTCTCATAGGCAAAGCAGAAATAAAACAGGTTTTCTCCAATTCAAAAGGCAAAGTTGCTGCAGGAGCACAGGTAACAGAAGGTAGAATCGTAGTCAAAGGCGCAAAAATACGCATTTTAAGAGATAGTGAAGAGCTTTATAAAGGCAGATTAGATTCTCTGCGCAGGTTTAAAGACAGCGTTGCAGAAGTTAAGCAGGGATATGAATGCGGATTAAGCGTTGCCGATTTCAAAGATTTTCAGCCGGGCGATATCATTGAAGTATACATATTACAAAAAAAATAATCACATCGGAAATCAAACATCAATTTGTTCAGTTGTTAAACCCTAATTAAAAAATTCACAGAGAAGGAATTGTCTTATATCGTAGAAATAGTAAAATCTTATCCAAAGATGGGAATAATAGATTATTCCGCTGAGGAAATATATAAAAATGAAAACCAGACGCTCCAGCAGAATATCAGAAGTTATAAGAAGAGAAATTTCCAGTATGATTCAACAAAAGGAAATAAAAGACCCGAGGATAGGCTTTGTAACAATCGTTGCTGTGGATGTATCCAACGATTTAAAAGAGGTTAAAGTATACTTAACTCATTATGGCAGCCAATCCGATAGAGACAAAAGCCTTGCAGGTTTAGAAAGCGCAGCTGGTTTCATTGAAGGGGAAGTAGGTAGAAGACTTCACTTACGTCTTGTCCCAAAGATAAAGTTTTCATACGATGAAAAAATAGGAAAGACAATGAATGTTCTTAAGATTATAGATTCTTTCCATGAAGATGAAAAAAGTAGCAAGAATTAAATAGCAAGTATATATTTTCCATACTCTCTGCTTGCTGCGTTCTGATTAAAATATGATGAGATAGCATGTCTCCCAAAAAAGTTGATAACATAAATATAATCGAAAAAGGAAGCAGAGTTTATTGGTATTTCTGGCATTCAGGAAATAAAGACCGAAAGCAAGCATTAGATAATATATTGTTTTTCTTTCTGAAGTGTTTGGTGCCGATTTATTATGCCGTATTTTTCTTGCATCGCTGTATAAAAAGAAAAAACGCGCCCCAAAAAGCTCCTGTCATAAGTGTAGGCAATTTAACATTAGGCGGAACAGGAAAGACTCCTTGCGTGGAATTTCTTATTAAAAAATTTTTGGAGAAAAAAAGGAGAGTCGGATTACTGACCAAAGGATACGCAAGAGAAAATAAAGACAGTAAAAAAATTGTTTTTTCCCAAACCAAAGAAGATATCGCTGTCAAAGACATCGGAGATGAACCATATCTTTTGTCAAAACACTTTCCGTCAATTCCCATTTTTATTTCCCGTAATAGAGCAAAAAGTTTTTTAGACGCCGAAAAAAAACGAGAATGCGACGTATTTATAATGGACGACGGCTTCCAATATCCGCATATTGACAAGGACTTAGAAATTCTTCTTATAAACAAAACAAACCCTTTCAGCAACGGTTCTGTTTTCCCTGCAGGTTTCCTAAGAGAACCAATTAACTCCATTAAAAGAGCAGACTTAATAATTTTGACTCATGCCGATGAGTGCGTTATATCGTCTGATGAATGCGAAAATTCAAAAAACGTGTATTCTGTGCTATCTCAAAAAGCTCCAAGAATTCCGATTTTAGAAAGCATTCATGAACCGCTATATTTCCAGGATTATATCTCAGATAAAAAATATCAAGCCGAAGAACTTCTAAATAAACGGTTTTTATCGCTTGCTTCTTTAGCTGATCCGCTCTCTTTTGAAGAATCTCTTAAAAAATTAAGGCTTAATCCCGTTAAAAAAGTGCGCTTCCCTGACCATTACCCTTATAAACCCGAAGATATCAAATGGGTGTCTTCTCTTGCCACAAAAGAAAATATTGATTTTATTATAACCACTGAAAAGGATTGCGTTAGATTTCCAAAAGGGCCTAAATTTTCAATCCCTGTTTTATATTTAATTATAAATTTTAAAATAATTAAATCAGAAGAAGTTATTGATGATATGATTAGCAAAGTTTTGGAGAAATATAAAATATGAAACTTAAAAAAGGGATATTGATTACTTTCGAAGGAGGAGAGGGTTGCGGCAAATCCACGCATGTAAATCTGCTTAAAAATTATCTTGAAGATAAAGGATTTAGTGTTCTTGTGATTAGAGAACCCGGCGGCACAAAAACAGGAGAAAAATTGCGCAAGATACTGCTTGAAGAAAAAAGCGGAATATCTTCTTTAACCGAACTATTCCTTTTCCTTGCTTCCCGCAGAGAACTTATTACTAAGGTTATTGAGCCTGCCTTAGGGCAAAACAAAATCATAATCTGTGATCGTTTTACGGATTCTACTGTTGCTTATCAAGGATACGGAAGAGGAATGGATATAGAACTTATTTGCAAATTAAATAATGTAGTTATAGGTAAGCGGGCATTACCTAATCTCACTTTTGTTTTGGATACAGATAAACATTTAGGATTTAAATCAAAAGGCGAGGATAGAATAGAGGTGGAAGATAAATCTTTTCATAAAAAAGTAAGAAAAGGATACCTTGAAATTGCCAAGAAAAATCCGAATAGAGTCAAAGTAATTAATGTAGATGATAAAATTGTAGATATTCAGAAGAAAATCAGAGAAACAGTAGATAAAAAAATTCAAAAGTCAAAATGTAAAATGTAAAATGACAAATCAAAAATGAAAAATTTTATTAAAAGTTACTGGTGGAAGCTCTTATTGTTAATAATCATCTGGTTTATCTGTTATACGATAAACATTACTCTATCTCAAGAACATCTATTTTGGACATTTAGCACTGTAATGCAAAGTTTCGTAGCGCTTGGAGCTCTTTTAGGAATGGTAGCTGTTTTCAGACTGCAGATTATTAATAATAAGAGTGATATCATTGCTTTGAGTCTCAGGAAACCGATAATTTATTTTAGAGGTATGCCAGCTTCAACCTATTTACCAGAGGATATACTATGTGAGGGGAATAAAATCTTAAAAGAAGAAGGCAATAAAGTAGGTAGTGAAATTAAATTGGGTCTCCCGCAACTTGAAAAGTTGTTTGACGAAGAAAAAAATATCAAAAAACAAATTGTAGATTTTGTTAAGAAGATTGTCGTAATAACAGCCCTTGCCTTAATCTTTCTGATAATTACTCCTACTTTAATAAAAATTCATGCTGACATAGCATCTTTAGGGTTAATCCTTTATTTAGCAATTACATCTCTAATTACAACAATCAAGCTAATAAAAGAAATTCTTTGAAAATTTTTGAATTTTGAATTGCCTGTCCTCCAAGATTTAGTGGAGAGTAGTTTTAACTTTTTATTTTTAAAGTCTGTAGTCTTTGGTCTACGGTCTTTAGTCTATTTTTGAACTTTTATTTGTATATTTGATTTTTGATATTTAATTTTCCCTCTGGAATCTTAAAAAGATTCCGAGGACTTGGTCCCTGAAATTCTCCGAATTTCTAGGGGTAATTTTATTTAAAACCATGTCTTTCAACGATATTGTTAATCAGGAAATAGCCAAAAAAGTCTTGAAGTCCGCAATAAAAGAGAACAAGGTTCATCATTCTTATCTTTTCTTCGGACCTGAAGGCTGCGGGAAAAAAGATACTGCTTTGGAGTTCGTAAAAGTCTTAAATTGTCTTGATAAAAAAAACGACGAGGCCTGTGATAATTGCTCTTCCTGCAAGAAAACTCTCAAAAATATCCATCCCGACGTGATGTGGGTTTCTGCGTCCGGAGCCAAACAAGTAATCGGGATAAATGCAATAAGACAATTAGAACATTTTGCTCAACTTAAATCTCTTGAAGTAAGATATAAGGTTGCTTTAATAGAAAGACCTGAGAAACTAACAAAAGAAGCGGGGAATTGTTTTTTGAAAACACTGGAAGAACCGCCAAAGAATGTTATTATAATTTTATTAACCGCTTTCCCGGATAAAATTCTGCCTACCATTGTATCCCGTTGTCAAAAGATTAAATTTCTTGCCCTAAATCCTAAGGAAGGGATAAATATATTAAAGAAGAAATTTAATCTGGAAGAAAATCAAGCTCATATGTTGTATTTTGTTTGTTCCGGCAAGACAAAATGGATACAGTTATGGATAGAAGCAGCTCTTTGGAACTTAAGAGACGAAATTTTTGATGTTTTCATAAATTTATTCTCAAAAGAAAAACGAGATTATACTGCGCCTTTAAAGATAGCTAATTCTATGATGGAAATGGTGTCAAGTTTTACCGATAAGGTAAAAAAAGAAAAACAGGATAGCATAAATGAATTTAAGGAAAATTTGTCTTCTGCGCAAATAAAAAATATTAAAGCTTTTAAGCAAGCGGAGACGGAAGAATTAAAAAAAGAGTTGATAAAGATAATTTTTTCCGTTATAAAAAGTTTTTATGCGGATATTTTTTCTATAAGTTGCGAAGCAGGATTTATAATAAATCTAGACAAGGAAAATTCCCTTAAGCAGAAAACCGTAAATTTCTCGCATTCGTATTTGAATAATGCAATAAAACAGATTGAAAACAGCAACACCCTTTTGGATTCAGGGGCAAACTTACAACTAATTTTTCAGGTTTTATGTATCAATTTGTTTTGTGGCGAAAAATAAGATGTTAATTTTTATTTTTTAGTTTTTTTTCGCAGGATACTATATAATTGAGATAATTGAGTTTAACAAAAACGGAGTCAGAGAATGTTGAAATTAGTGCATTTAAAATTTGATAAAGAAGAAGGCAATAGCTGGTTCAGGTCTTCTTTGTCTCAACATCATCTCGGACAGATGTGTGTTGCTGAAACAAAAGACGGGCTTACGGTTGGCAAAGTAGATGCAGTTTCAGAGATTACAGACAGCAAAATAGCAAGCAAAGTCAAGCCTATTTTAAGAGAAGCTACAAAAGACGATATCAGAAAGATGGAAACGGGCATAAGGAAAGAAAGACATGCCATTTCGGTCTTTCAAAACAGAATTCAAAAATATAAACTCCCCATGAAATTGGTAGGCATAGAATCCCACTTTTCCGCAAAAAAAATCACTTTTTATTTTACTTCTCAAGAAAGAGTGGATTTTGCCGCTTTAGTGAAAGATTTAGCACGAGCTTTTAAATGCCGCATTGAGCTTAGACAGATAGGAGATAGAGAAAAAAGCAAAAGAATTGGAGGATATGGTCCATGTGGAAGATTGTTATGTTGCCAAAGCTTCCTTAAAAATTTTGAACCTGTAACAATGAAGATGGCCAAAGAGCAGGAACTGCCTTTAGATTCTTCAAAACTTGGCGGCATGTGCGGTAAACTACTTTGTTGTTTGAGATACGAACTATCCTTCTATCGGGAAAAGAAAAATAAAACCACCAAATAAAAGAATCCCGAACTCCCACATAGAGTAGGAATTCGGGACAAGACTTCGCTTATCTAAAACCCAAAAACTTCCTGAAAAGGATATTATGTAATTATGTTAGATTACAGCCCCTTCTTCCTTTAAAGGTACTGCTTGTTTTGTGGCTCTACATATCAATCGACTGCCTTTTATTTCATATTTGATATTTTCAAAGTCAAAATCATCCGGTAAAAGCGTAATTGACCTTACCTCTTTTATGGGAACAAGCATTCCTTTAGATTCTTCCTGAACGGTTTCGGCTATTTCCTTTGGTTGGTCAACATAAAAATTCTTTCCTTCTACAAAGAAACAGTTTTCTTTTATAGAATCGGGCAAAAACCCTTCAGAAGGAAAAGGTTTTATTTCTCCTATAATTATTCTGCGATATGTAGTTGCCCCAGAACTTCCTTCATCTACTTTAAGTCTTATTTTTGCTTTCATCTTCGGATTGCTCACCTCCCCTATCTTTTAAATTTCATAACCCTACGAATATTTTTCTACTTTTTATCTTCAGCTTTGACTTCTTCCTTTACAGGCTCGACTTTCTTCTCTTCTTTCACAGATTCGGCTTTGACTTCTTCCTTTACAGGCTCGACTTTCTTCTCTTCTTTCGCAGGTTCGGCTTTGACTTCTTCCTTTACAGGCTCGGCTTTCTTCTCTTCTTTCACAGGTTCGGCTTTGACTTCTTCTTTTACAGGCTCGGCTTTCTTCTCTTCTTTCACAGGTTTAGCTTTCTTGTCTTTTCTCTTCTTTGCCTGCCCACCTGCTAAGATTGCATCCATTCTTTGTTTTTTGGCAACTATTTTTTTCCATTTTCTGCGCATTTTCTTGAGCTGTTTCTTCATCTTCCGTAAAGCTTTTTTAGCTTCGTCTGTAACTGTCTTTTCTTTTTTGATTTTCTGAACTTCTTTCTTTACGATTTGAATCTGTTTTTTTAATTCTTCCATTGACTCTTCCTTCATTATAACCTCCTTAATTTTTTCAACTGTTGTTTTACTAACACTTCACTTACAGGCGAAGTGTAATCTATTATTAATACACCATTCAAATGGTCAATTTCATGCTGTAGAATTCTAGCTGTTAGCCCTTCAGCCTCAATTATAACAGGTTCCCACCTCTCATTCATACCCTTTACCGAAATATAGACAGCTCTTTTTACGTCAACATAGATATCGGGTAAAGATAGACAACCTTCTTTTGCTTCTTCTTCTCCCTCTTTTTTAAGAATTACAGGGTTAATTAACTTTATTATATCTTCATCACTTCTGACTACAATTATTTGCTTACCTATACCTATTTGAGGAGCAGCAAAACCTATGCCTTCGTTTGCAACCATAACATCGACCATTTTTTCTATTATGCGAAGGTCATCTTCTTTGATCCCGTCAAGTTCAGAAGCTTTTTCTCTTAATATAGCCTCTCCGTATATCTTAATCGATAAATTCTCTGTTTTATTTCCCATTTTTTTAAATCATGAATTGCTTTTCAACCAATCTGCGACTATTTTTATTGCACAAAACTCTCCGCACATAGTGCATACATCTTCTTCCGAAGAAGGTTTGCTCTCACTCCTCACTCTTTTTGACGTAGCAGGATCTATAGATAAACATATCTGTTGCTCCCAATTTCTATCTTTCCTGTATTTAGTCATCTCATTATCCCACCCTCTTGCGTCCTTTACTTCTTTGGATATATCACCCGCATGCGCGGCAATACGCGCTCCGATTACTCCCAATTTTACATCATCCAGAGTCGGCAGTCTCAAATGTTCAGAAGGAGTAACATAACATATAAAATCAGCGCCGGAACTGGATGCCACGGCAGCGCCTATACTAGCAGTTATATGGTCGTAACCCATACCTATATCCGTAACAAGAGGTCCAAGCACATAAAAAGGAGCATTGTGGCAAATCTTTTTTTCCAGTAGGACATTAGCTTCTATTTCGTTTAAAGGCATATGTCCAGGACCTTCTACCATGACTTGGACACCTTCAGCTCTTGCTCTCTGAGTAAGTTCTCCAAGGGTCAAAAGCTCCTGAATTTGGGCTCTATCTGTAGAATCAGCTATACTTCCCGGCCTTAATCCGTCACCCAGAGAAAGAACCGCATCGTATTTTTTCATTAATTTTAAAAGCCGGTCGAAATTCTCATACAAAGGGTTTTCTTTTTTGTTTGCAATCATCCATGTAGCGTGGAAGGCTCCACCGCGGGAAACAATATCCAGTGCTCTGCCTTGCTCTTTTAAACATTTAAGCACCTTCTGCGTAACGCCACAGTGAACCGTGACAAAATCGACTCCGTCTTTTAAGTGTTTTTCTATCACTTCAAAGATTTTGTCCTCCCCCATCTTCACGAATCCGCCCTTTTCTTTTATGGTTTCCACCACTGCTTGATAAATGGGAACAGTTCCAAGAGGAATAGTACAGTTTTTTAAGATTTCTTTTCTTATTAAATCTAAATCCCCTGCAGTCGAAAGGTCCATTACGGTATCAGTACCTGCCTCTATTGCTACTTGAAGTTTTTCGAGTTCAAAGTCTAAATTGTTTTTGTCAGAGGAAGTTCCGATATTTGCATTTACTTTCGTCTTTAAACCCTTACCTATACCCACCGCAATGACATTATCGCGAACCTTATTTTTCAAGATTACGATTTCGCCCTTTTCAAACCTCTCTTTAAGGATTTGCAAGTCGATTTTTTCTATTTCAGATATCTTTTTTAGCGTTTTCATAACAGGGCAAATGGTATCACAATACAGGGGTATTTTCAATAAAATAAGATTGAGGTTTGAAGTACAAAAACCCCTATGAAAATTTATAACTTAACAGCTTATAAATCAGTTTTGCGGCAAGAAAATCAGGTGCTTTATTTGTGGAAGGACACAACTCAACTACATCGGCTCCTATTATATTTCGCTTAATTGAAACCATTTGAAATAAACCAATTACCTGTCCCCAACTAAGTCCGCCCGGTTCGGGAGTGCCTGTGGAAGGCATTATGCTTGAGTCAAACACATCTAAATCCAGTGTTATATAAACATTTTTAGAAAGATTAGCTACTACTTTTTTAATCCATCCTTTGGATTTAAAAATTTCATGCGCATAAAAAATCTTATTTTTTTTGATGCTTTGTTTTTCCGAAAAATCCATACTTCTTATTCCCACTGAAATAACTTTATCGGTCAATTCGTTTACTCTTGCTATGATACTGGCATGACTGTATTTATTGCCTTCATATGCGTTTCTTCTATCCGAATGCGCATCTAAATGTAATATAGACATATCGGGGGAAAATTCAAAGTGCGCTTTAATCGGAGCCATTGAAATAGAGTGTTCTCCGCCCACAGTTACCACAAATTTTTTGTCTTTTATAAAATTCCTGACTTTTTTATAAGTCTGATTAAGCATTGAACCCGAATCTTTGGCGATAACTGCTTTCTCAGTAAATATTCCCCTTTTATAGACCTGCGAATCAGTCTCAATATCATAAAGTTCCATATTTTGGGAAGCTTCAATAATCGCTTCTGGTCCCTTATCCGAGCCTTTTAACCAAGTAGTGGTTTTATCGAACGGAACCGGCAGGATAACTATTTTTGATTTCTCGTAATTTGAATATTTTTCCGGCAGACCGCCGAAATTATGAGCCCCGTTAGAAGTATGTCCCGATGTCACATTGGGACTGTTGCACCTTTGGCGCGGACTTCTAATGGGGCAAGCCCCATTAGAATTTTTATCTTTCAACATAATACTTTATTTTGTTTTGTTGGTCCCACCGCTTTTCTAATTTCCCCGCCTTGCCAGCGAGGCAGGTAACAGGATAAGAGTCCTACTAAAAAATTTTTCTTTAGTCAGGTATGAAAACAGCTGCCGATATTACTGTAGTCCACAGCCCGTCTTTATTTCCTTCATCCGATTGGCAGATATGTGTTGTTTTAAATATGTGTCCGCTTGCTTTATATATCTGTTCCCTTTCTTCCCACGCTTTATCAGAATCAAAGGGAATGCCCAAAGTTGTAGCTAACATTGTTGCTGCCAAATCTTCCGCATAATCGCCTGTTTTCTGAGCTATTGTTCCAAAGGCATGATGTTCGGATAAATACCCATAACTTTTATCGCCTTTTGGTATGGCAACACCGATTGCGGCAGAAACCAATCTATTGGGCTCATTTGTTTCGTTTTTTGCCATCACACAATAAGTTATTTGTCCGGGTTTTAGATACGTCAACCCTTCGTCTTTTGATATCATTTTGCAATTCGGCGGTAAGATGCTGGATACTAAAACAAGGTTGAATTTCTCTATACCCGCATTTCTTAAAGAAAGCTCAAACGATGCTAATTTATCTTTATGAATTCCTACTCCTTTAGTCAAAAACATTTTCGCTGGCACCACAATACTCATTTTTCACAATCTCCTTTCAATCCCCGTTTACCAGAGGTAACTGCTACACCAAAGGTATAGACTTCTAACGGGGCAAGTATTACTTTTTACAATCGTTATTAATTTTATTTACTAATTACACTTATAACTAATCCGTCATTATATTGCAAGTTCCCACAAGAAATTAAGGAATAATTTTGTCATCTCTCATACCAAAGAAATGAGTAAACTCTTCCCAGGAAAGGTTCACACCTCTTGCTTTAAAGATTTGTTCCCAAGCCCGATAATGAAACTGGGATGTATCGGCTAAAACACCATCCATATCCCAGATAACCCCTTTTTTCATCTTAGCATTAATTCTTCTGTCTTTGTTCTATCCCCGCCAATAATATTCCTGTTGCTATTAATAATCTGGGGTCAATAGAAGATTGTGGAACTATTATGTTCATAGTGTATCGCAAAATAAAGGGATTAAAATGCTGTTTAAGTTCTGCCACTTCTTGTGTTCCGGCTATTATCGTATATTTCTGCGGAATTAAATTTATAAATCTACTTGCAAGAGCGCCTAATAAACTCTTTTCCATTAATTTGCCTATTTCCCTGCCATCGGCAGAAGACAATATCCATTCGTCCCTAATAATAGACCTCAATGCTCTTCGTTTTATACTCCCCACCTTTTCACCTGTAGTCGAATCTTCTATGTTGTAAGTAGCCCAAATATCAAGTATATGAGGCGTTTTTATAGTCAATAGCTCCTGCGTCATGGTTTCGTCTGAATACACTCTGAAATCTTCTCTTATCCTAAAAGCTTTTTGTCGGGAATAGAACACAACATTTCCGCTTTCATCATATACATGGAATGCGGCTCCTAAAAGAGTGAATGCTTTCTTTCGGAACATATACTGCTTATGTTGAAAAGCTATACTTAATTTCTTTT